>NZ_JBEBVH010000028.1:0-25073 GCF_040392825.1 Pseudopedobacter sp. | reverse complement strand
GTATTTGTTTCTGTATTTCTATGGTAAAAGCACAAGAGAAGGATAAAGAATGGAATGGTGCGAGTACTAATTGGACTTATAATCTTAATGAAACCAGAGGTGGAACTTTTGTAAACTCCTATACGATACAAAAGATAGGTGGTACAGATGGATTTAAAGACGATCAGCTCACTGTAGGAACTACAGTAACCTCGACAACTACAGCTCCTGGATGGTTTCCTGCACCTTTATCTGAAGGAGATCCAACAACCGTACAGGTAAGAGCAGCAAGCGCAACTCAGTCAGGATATTCATTAATTAAAGAAGATGAGAATATTAAATCTTTTAAAATTGATGCAACCAATGCCTTAAATAAGTTTATTATAAGAAGTATAGACGCTACCAAAGCTACAGCTATTGCCAAATATTCGTTTAACTTGAAAACACATTATAATGATGAAAATGAAAATATAGTTACACCGGGTTATGCAAGAGATTATTATCTGATTTTTGGCCATAACGATGGTCTTAGTACTACGAATGTTTTAGGATCTGTTTTCAGAGATGGTAATCATTCGAATACTGAGTCTTACTATACAAGAGAGGCAATTTTTACAGGACTTAGGATTTCTTATACCCCAAATCAACCTGTTCTGGCTTTTAGACATAGAAAAGTTACGAAAGTTGCAACAGGCACAGGTACTGCAAATAATGGCACACTGGCATTTGATCCTATTAATAGTGTTAGTCTTAATGCCAATGGTACTAATACTAACTGGGAAGTTTATTGTAATAATAGTACAGACTCTCAGCATTATGTAATTGATAATAATATTTATACTGTTCTGCCCCAAACATTCCATTTGTTCATTAATAGTGTTAAAATAGGAGAATATGATATTGCAACAACAGGCATTGGTACAGCTATAAGTACGGGGAAAGCATTAAATGCTTTTATGGTTTATACAACAGGAACATCAACTGAAACAGCTGAACTGGGCTATGGTTCTATAGAAATAAGTGACTTTAAAGTAGCTTATGTAAGTACAACATCATCTACACTTCCCGTTTCTTTAGCTGCATTTACCGGAACCTACAATGGCGATTTTGTAAAACTAAACTGGAAGACTTTGTCAGAAAAAGATAATTCTCATTTTGAGGTTTTGCGTTCGGTTGATGGAAATACATTCAGTGAAGTCACCAGAGTTTTAGGAACAGGTAATTCTAACGATGTTATGAATTACACGGCAACAGATTTTCGTCCTTTGTCAGGGGTAAATTATTATAAGCTAAAACAGGTAGATAATAGTGGCGATTATTCTATGTCAGAAGTTATTGCAGTAAATACATCTCTTGGAGACAGTACATTAAAAATTGTTAAAAAAGATGGGGTATCTAGCATAATGTACTATAGCGAAACCTCTTCTATTGTCGACTTATGCGTAACAGATATTAATGGGCGTAAGTTGTACAATCAGAAAATGCAGGTTTTGGCAGGTAAAAACAAGCTTAACCTGGACATATCATTTCTTCGGTCAGGTGTTCATGTGCTTTCCGTAAAAGGTGGCGAAAGTATACAAAGTATCAAATTTGTAAACTAATTTATCAATAAAAGTGTGCGCACACAATAAATCAAAACAGAAGCAGCCGAAAGCGAATTTAAAAAATCACTTTTTAGCCAAAGAATAAGGGACGCGTAAATCTTATTAATGATAACCCAATATAACTGTATAAAATCATGAAAAAAATTTATCTATTAATGTTCGGATTGATGGTGGCAGTAGGTTCTGTGAATGCTCAGTTTACAAAATGGCAAAATGAAGGCCTGAATTGGAATTATAATTTTAACGGAAGCAGAAACACTTCATTGCCTAATCCTTTAATATACACTGGATCTTCCTATAATTACAGTTCTCCGGCGGGGTCATCTACAGGGTGGTTGCCAGCACCTCCTTCAGGAGAAGGCTATGTAAGTGTATCTGGACATTCTTCTTTTAACGGATTTTACCAATTATCACCCTCAGTTAATCCTAATAGCCTGAATATAGGACTTACTCAGGGAGGTGTGACAAAATTTTCTATATGGAAAATTCCTGAGGCATCAGAAATTACCAGATTTGCTACGCGAGTAGAAATAGGAGTTTCGGGAACGGCAGGAAGAGTAAGATTAGCTTTAGGAAATACCAATACGACAAATGGAAGTGTGTTTACAAGTGCAAGTAATGTCTCTGTTACTGTAGCAGAAGCTTCTTTATTTGCCGTATTGCAATGGTCTTACGCTGCAGGGAAAATACAGTTTGCCGTACGTAAAAATACTACCGGAACAAACCCTTCATCTACTTACGAGCTGATAAATGATAATGTGTTTACGAATGGTTCTGCTTATGATGTAGAGGTTTTTATGAACAACTCTTCAATTAGCCAAAATTATATATACAATGCACAAACCAATACAATACCGTCTAGAACGTATCAGATATGGGTCAATGGTATTCGTTTAGACTTAAGTGGAGTATTTAATTTCCCAACTGCGGTTGGTGGAGTGCCTGAACTGGCTGTTAATAAAGTAATTAATTCTTTTGGAGTTAGCAATCTGGGAGGTGCAGCAACTGCCGATGCAACTTTTAAATTTAGCAATATCGCATTTAATTATGCGCAAAGTACAGCACAGCAACGTTTTGTCGACTTTAATTCAAGTATACCCGCTAACTGGACTACTACCTCTTCAACTCCACTGGCATTATCATCAGATCATGTTAAAGGAGGAGGAAATGCCTTAAAATGGACGGCGGAAAATGGCAACCAGCTTAAGGCATTTAATCTGGGGATACCATCCACGGAAATAGCCAGCACCTTATCCGGCTCTTGTCAGGTCTTTATTTATAGCCCCGAAGTTTCCAATGATACCTTGCTTTTTCAATTCTTTGATAATACAGGAGTAAAACGGCGGGAAGGTAAAATGTTATTGAATTATAAAGGTTGGCGCGATTATCATCGGAGTTATTATTATGACTATGATAATGGAAATACCATGGCTGGGTTTGTATTAAGTCAGTGTAATATTATTTATAAACCCCAAAATACAGCATCTGTAAAAACACTTTATATTGATGAGGCAAGGATTATAGGCGATGCAGAAGTGCGTATCCCCGGTCCACATATGGTATTGGACTATCATCATTTCAGAAAGAATAATGCCAATGGCCAAAATGGCAACGCACTGGAAACATGGCTAAACATACCCGATATTTCTGTAACAACACCTTCCGGTCCTGAACTAACGGGACTTTCACAGGTAAGAACCAATTTTTTACGTACTTTAAGTAATGTCAATCCTGCTGATTTATCAGCAGCTAAGGCCTATGTGCAAATGTCAGCAATAGGTACAAATACAGACGGTAGCATAAAAGGACGTGGATTAATTGCCCTTCACGATGCAGATACACTGGTTAAGCTCTCAACCTATTGCGGGTATCTGGCAAGAGGCTATATAAACAATGGAGATACAGATGCAAGAGACAAACTTTTGCAGTTTACAGAATATCTGCTGGATCAGGGTTTGGCAGAAGGGGGCAGGAATGTACTCCGGACAAATTCATATGCCAATGCCCGTAATTTTCCTATAGGTTTTTTAGAAGCACTTAATGTTTATACCGGAGAACTAAGATCGGAAGTTATAAAAATGCTTAAATGGTCTCACCAATTTAATATTGTATACGGTGTTGATTATATACCCGGCTATAATGTTGATTTCCTGAATCTGAAATCAAAGACATTGTTCGAGTTAGCGCTGGCAGAACCGGATAGCATTGCAGTACGCGACCTTAAATGTGTAAGACGTTTTATGGAACGAATTATAGAACCATCTATGGGAGCCAGGGACGGAATGAAACCAGATGGTTTGGGCTATCATCACCAATCGTATCATGTAAGTTATATGACAGCCTGGGGTGTATGGATAGACATGATACACCGGTTAAGAGGAACAGAATTTAAGATAAATCAGCAAGCCTATGAAAATATGAGTTTAGCGATAAAGTCATTGTTTCTTACAACATCGAAAGGTACAGTGTTTTCTCAGGCAGAATCTGGAAGAACGCCTTTTCAAAATTCGGTACCGGTTAGCTTACTAAACTTTAGAAAGTTTGTAGAAATAGGCGGAGATCTAAAAGGGGTAGCCGCAGACCCCGAAATGGGAGGATTTTATAATTATATAACAGGAACCAGTACCTATTCTGTTCCTTCCGCTTCCTATAATGGTTTTCATCAGTTCAATTACGGATCAATGGGTGTACATCGGAAGAATAACTGGACAATAGTAACACGTGGTTTTACCAATAAAATATTTGGTTCAGAGATAAATGCGGGAGATAATCGCTGGGGTAGGTATCAAAGTTATGGTTCACTTGAAGTATTATATGGGGGGAGTTTAAGTGCTAGTGGATATATCAGGGATGGAGATGGTTGGGACTGGAACGTTATGCCGGGAACGACAACAGTACATTTTCCGAATTATACGGGTTTACTGGCGTTGAAACCTACATCGACAGAGTTCCAGTTAGGAAGCTTTGCCGGAGCGTCGTCTTTAGGCAGAGATGGAATTTTTGGTATGGATTTTTCTCAGGATGCAAAGACTTATTATACCACCAGTAATCTCAAGTTCAGAAAATCAGTTTTTGCTTTCGATAGTATTTTAGTCTGTTTGGGTAGTACCATATCAACCAGTAACAGTCTGGGAAATGTCGCCACTAATTTATTTCAGGCCATCAACGCTTCAACTAATCCGGCTATTTATATCAACTCTATTACGCCAACTACAGGAACATATAATAGCAATTTATCCACTGCGACATCAGGTTTATGGTTGTTGAATGCGCAAACAACAGGATATTACATTCCACAAGGAAATGGAAATATAACTGTTTTCAGAGGTTCGCAATCTACACCATTAGAATCATCAGATGATGCTAATGTAACAGCCACGGCCAATGCCAGCAAAGCATGGATTAATCATGGAACAAGTCCAACTGCCGGAAAATATCAGTTTGTTGTGGTTCCGGGAACTACTCCCCAGAATATGCAAAGTTTAGCTTCGCAGTTTTCATCCGGAAATATTTATCAGATACTTAAACAAACAGATACGTTGCATGCTGTTAAATACCTTCCGGACAGCACAACATCCTATGTGTTTTTCTCTCCCCAATCCGAAGTAAACGTAGGTTATATAAAAAGTATATCTAATAGAGCGCTGGTAGGTATAATTGAACGCGGAGACACATTAAAAGTAACAGTTACCAATCCTGATCTTAATACAGTTACAGCATCTTCCCTTGTATATTATTGGTTAGCTACCGAAAGTAATATAAACTTAGTATTGGATGGAAACTGGAATGTGGCAGAAAGCAATAGTAATGTCGCTGTTTCTCAGGGTGGAAATAATACACTGAATGTAAGTTTTACACTGATGCATGGTTTTTCTTCGACCATTACTCTCGTGAAATCAGGAACGCCAACAACTACTCCTGGTATATGGGAATCTGCAAGTACAGCATGGGACTATAATTTAGGCACAGGCACAGGTACAGGTACATCAGGTACAGCCTGGACAAATGGAGTCTCGTTATCAAGTAATTCTTCCCCGGGTTTTCTGCCTTACCCACCTCTGGGCACAGCCAGGGTGAGTAGTTCCAGTGGAGCTCCCAGGTTTGATTTACAAGGAACAGGTTCTTCAACATCTTTAAAGATGACAGCTTCGAGTGCCGGGACAATTGGCAAATTTTCTGCTTATCAAACAGGAGAATCTGCCGTTAGCAGTATTTTCTTTAAAATAGATTTTAATACATTGCCTACTAACGGTTACTGGACTTTTGCTATAGGTAATCAATCAACCGGATCAACATTTTTTAATAATGGTTCTGGAATTCAGGCGACAGGTTTAGCCGGAGAATTGTTTACGGCTTTGAGATGGGCAATGGGTACAGGTGATAATATGACGTTGGCTTATAGAAAAATTACAGATTCAACTGTTAATTACCAGACTTTAGACAATACTACTTTTGAAAAAGGTGGTACGTATAATATGGAAGTATACGGTAATAATTCCTTTTTTCCTCAGAATTATATAAGAGCAGGAATTACCTATACCGTTAATGCGGGATATTATCACCTTTGGGCAAACGGAATACAGCTCTCTGTGCTTCCGGCTGCCGATTTAGAAAGGGGAAAAGATATTAATGCTTTTCTGTTTACAGGCAACCAAAGTACGTTACCATCTGCCAATGCAGCAACGGCAACTGTAAGTAATATAAAAATGCATTTTGTGGACGAAGAAAGCTTCCTAATGTCTAGGGACTTATTTTCATCTCCGGATAAGTATGAAAAAGAAGATAATTCTACTGGAAATAACATGTTTAAAGTATTTCCTAATCCTGTAAAAGATAATATGGAATTACTGTATTATTCTGCAGAAAATCAGGAAGCCAATATTAGAATAATAGATATACAGGGGCGTATTTTATCAACAAAATCGGTGTTATTGGAACCAGGTAATAATCGTATAGAAATACGAACATTTGCTTTACCTCCCGGTACCTATGTATTGTATTTATCGGGAATGAAAGTTAGTGAGAAAGTAACATTCATTAAAATTTGACGAAAATTTTTGAAAACAGGTGTGAACCATAACTGTAAGAGCGTAAAAGAAGTGTTACTTACAACCTTTTACGCTATTGCAGCTATTTTGACATGTAAATAAGAACAGTAGAAAGTATTGAAATGCTCAATTATTGAAATATATTTTGATAATTTATAAATCTTATTTATTTTATGGTAACGTACACGAATCATAACCAGAATAAAAAAATATCTAAAGGACATGGGAAATCAAATTGCTTGTAAATATTTAAAATCTAAAATTCCATTTAACATCTCATTGTTATCCGCTTTGCTAGTATCAATAAATATCTCTGTTGCTCAGGTGAAAGAAGAGATCAAATGGTACAATCCGTCCGCAGAAAAATCCCCGGTTTTGCATCAACAATTATGGAATGAGAATACCGTAAATTCTTTTTATGATAGATTACCTGCTAATGCAGAAAAAAGTGTAAGAAAAGAAGTCTGGAATTTATCAAGAAATGCAGCAGGTTTAAAGTTGATATTTAATACGAACGCAGAGGAAATAATTATTAGATATACGACTTCCAGACCAAGAAGTGGGTATGCAATGAATCATTTTCCTGCTACAGGAGTTTCCGGTGTAGATTTATTTGCTGAAAATTCTGATAATTCGTGGCTGTGGGCTAACGGAAAATACGATTTTAAAGATACTATCACATATACATATACCGGCTTGTCGCTGGAAAAGGAAAAATATAAAAACGGTAGAAATTTCCATTTGTACCTGCCGTTGTATAACGGTGTAAAATGGTTAGAAATTGGCGTCCCAATCGGTAGTACATTTAAGTTTATTCCAGTTTCTACTGAAAAACCCATCATTGTTTACGGGACCTCTATTGCACAGGGAGGATGTGCGTCAAGAGCAGGTATGGCATGGACTAATATCCTGAACAGACAATTGAATATACCTGTAGTTAATCTTGGGTTTTCTGGTAATGGAAAGCTGGAAAAAGAAGTAGTTGATTTAATCGTAGAAAAAGAAGCTAAAATTTTTATTCTGGACTGCTTGCCCAACCTGGGAGGTGAGATAGAAAATATAAAACCCAAAACTATTTATGCGGTAAATGCTATCAGAGCAAAGTATCCCGAAACTCCCATAATACTGGTTGATGGTTCGCATTATACTGAGGGCAGAATGAATGGTGCCAGAATAAAGGGCATTAATACTATTAATAAAACAGGTTTTGAAGCTTATAAAGAATTGCAGTCGGGGGGAGTGAAAAAAATATTTTATTTAAAACGTGAAGATATTGGTTTGGATATGAACGACTCTGTAGACGGGACTCATCCAACAGATATTGGCATGCTTAAATATGCAAAAGCATACGAAAAGCTAATAAAAACAATTTTGAAATAATCTCTCATTTAGAAATAATAAATATAAACTTGAAAAATCTATTGTATAAACCATTACTGGTATTGGGATGCTGGTTTTTAACGATAACAGGTGGCATAGCTCAGAACAAAGCAAATAAATTAAAAAGTGCGCCTACAGATATTTTTCTCTTAATTGGCCAATCTAACATGGCGGGTGTAGGACCAATAGAAAGTCTTGATACTGTGGCGTTAAAAAATGCGTATCTATTTAATGATAAGGGCGAGTGGGAAGAAGTAAGAAATACAGAATTAGAAGGGACAAATCGTTATTCTTCAGTAAAAAAGCCATCAAAGCAAAGATTAAGTCCCGGATATACATTTGCTAAGAAAATTGCCTTCTATACAAATAGAAAAATAGGAATTGTATCTAACGCCCGTGGAGGGACAACGGTTAGCTGGTGGCAAAAAGGTTATACAGGCGAAAATGATTTTGATTTGTATGAAGAAGCCGTAGCAAAAGCAAAAGCAGCATTGGCGGCAACTCCCGGATCGAAAATTAAAGGGATAATATGGCATCAGGGAGAGGGCGATAATTCTAAAACGTCCAGTGTGCATTATTTGCAAAGACTAAAAAAGCTTGTTACTGATCTGAGAACAGATCTTGGTGATAGCAATATTCCATTTATAGCAGGTGAGGTAGGGAAATGGAATAATCGCGGATTGGGTGTTAACCCAAAAATCAGGCTAGTGAAAGATAGTATTCCATATGCAGATTATGTAAGTTCAGATGGTCTCACTTCTATAAATCTGGCAAAAAATGATCCGCACTTTGATACTTATAGTCAAAGAGTACTTGGTGGCAGGTACGCAGATAAAGCTTTTGAGTTAATTTATAAAGAAAAACCATCAGGAGCTACGCTTTTTAATGAAATTGATTTCAAAGGATGTTCTGTTTTGCTTATTCCCGGAGATTATACCGCAACTGATATCGAAAGTATGGGAATAAATGCTAAAGAGATCAGCTCCCTAAAAGTAGATAAAGGATATAAAATTCAATTATTTTCAGAAAATCTAAAAAAAGAAATTTTAAGTGCAGATAAGGACCAGGCATCTTTAAATGAGATAGATTTACCGTCTATAATAAGAGTAACTAAGACAAAATCGCCTAAGAAAAAATAAGTGTGTTGTAAAAAGAGTGATAATACATAAAACATAATGCGAATAACAAAAATAGTATGCACTTTTTTGATAATGCTATTGAGCATTACAATTTGGAGTAATGAAGTATCGGTGGCCCAATCAAAACAGGAACCTGTTTATGATTATTCCGTTTTTTCATTAAATCCTAAAGATTTTTATAGCCAGTTAGATTATAAAATATCAGGCTTAAAAGACGTAAAAACTGCAGTAGATGCCAGTGATTATAAAAAAGCAGGTATTGCCCTCCATAAATATTTTTTGACAAACAAAGAACTAGTACAGAAAATATTTAAGATACAAGCTATCAGACAAAGCAAAAGTAAACAACCGGCTGCGGAGCTGTTATTAAACAGGACATACGCTTTTCAGGGCGTTACATATACATTTAAAGATGGTATAGATTGGTTATATAACCCTACTGGAAAAGACGGATTGGATCTAAACCCCGAATGGGTAGTGAATACAGTTAGATTTAGGGGATTACCTTTTTTAGCAAAAGCCTACAGGGAAACGGGCGACGAACGTTACGCGATTGAACTTGTATATCTGATGCGTGATTTTATCGCAAAATTTCCTGTTCCACTTAATGAAAAGCAAGCAGGCAATAATATACCTTCAGAATTTGACAGATTAATGTACAGTAAACTTTCAGTATCTTCCAGGCTTCAAAATACTGTTTATTCATTGTTTTCTGTTCTAGAATCATCTAACCTGAAAAGTGAAGATTTTGTTATTATTTTACAGGGAGTTTATAACCATCTGTTAAGGATGGAGAAATATCCGTATTTGAACTACCATAATATGGGAGTTGCAGATGCGTATGTGTTACAGCAGGTAGCATTGGCATTTCCGGAGTTTAAGAGATCGGGAGACTGGGCAAGTTGGGCATTGAAAAGAGGATTAGATCAAATGGAACATGTGGTTTATCCTGATGGAGTTGAAAAAGAACTTTGTCCGAGGTATCACCAGGGAGTGATGTCTGAATTTGCCAAATTTATGGAAGTATCCCGGTTTGCCGGAAATAAAACTCCCGTTGAATTTATTGATAAATTAAAGAGCATGGCAAGGTTTCTTGCTGACTTTTCCCGCCCAAATGGATCTATACCAGCATTTAATGAAATGGTACAAAATTCAGATGAAGGCGAAAAAATCCGACAAAGGGTACGAAATATAGCAAATGTTACAAATGATAATGAAATTCTCAGATGGTTTGGTAGTAACGGAACACAGGGGGCAAAACCAGGTTATAGTTCTGTAGCATTTAAATGGTCGGGATATTATGTAATGCGCTCCGGTTGGGCCAAAAACGATAATTACATGGCAATTAAAGCGGGGCCTTATGGTTTGGCCCATCAGCAGGAAGATAAACTGAGCTTTGAACTATTTGCTAACGGAGAACCGTTTTTGATAGATCCCGGATTCTATATTTACAACAAAGCAAGTGTATGGAGAAAATATTATCGCTCATCGCTTGCACATAACACAGTTGTACCTAATGGTCTAAGTCAGTTAAGAGAAGGACAACGTTCTTTATATGAAAACAAAAAACCAAATGATGCCTTATGGCTCAGTAACGATGAATACGACTTTTTAAGTGCTATTTACAACAACGGTTATTCAAATTTTAATTATATAGGAGAACAGAAAACAGAAGAATTGCAACAAATAAAACATCAAAGAGATGTTCTATTTGTTAAACCTGGCGTATGGCTGATGATAGATTGGATGCAGGCAGAAAAACCAGAAAAGCATCTTTATGAAGCATTGTTTCAAAGCGAATATCCTGTTACGGTGTCCGGAAAGAATCTGATAATAAAAGGGAAAAACTCAAACCTTTTTATACTTCCTGTAGAGGCCGAAGGAAAAACGGTAGAAGCAAGTATTGCTATAGGTCAGGCTGAACCCGTTAGAAGGGGATGGATTTATAAAGTTGACAAGAAGAAAAATCAACCTATATCAACAGGAGTAATCAGTCAGAAAGCAGCTGGAAGTACTGGGCAAGCCTATTTTATAATCCCGGGCAAAGGATATGAAATATCTTCTTATAAAATTAAAATGTTTCATGTAGAAGGAGGAATAGGTGGAGAACTAACAAGTCCGGAAGGCATCTTATTGAGATTTATTGCCCAACAATATCCGGGAAAAACAATATCTGCCTCAGGTTTAAAAACCTCGGCCAGAATGAAATTTACTGTGAGCAACGAAAAAACGATAGAGATCAATTAGAGCGAAGAAAAGGAGGAGAGAATTGTTCTATAATATAAGCTCACGCTGGAACTTGTCTGTCTTACAGGTCGTAAGTTAGGTTATTTATTAATAAAAGATGATCATATATTTTGTGGATTGTAATTTCTATACTTAAATTTAAATAGAGTTTAATAAACTCTTTTAAAACATAAAACCATGAAAAAACTAATGAGTTTTGTAGCAATAACAGTATTAGGAATAGCTACTGTATTTGCGCAGACAGGGGCGCCTGCTTCAAAAAGTCCGGAAAAAACTGTTAAGACGGTCAAAAAAGAAACTAAAACAACGGGATCTACACAAGCCAAGAAGGCAGAAGCAAAAGCCACTGATGCCAAGCATTTGAAAGCTGATGGAACACCAGACAAGCGCTACAAAGAAAATAAAACTTCGGAAGGGCCTAAGAAAAAAGATGGTACCGCAGATATGCGCTACAAAGCGAATAAAGAGAAAGCTAAAAAGAAATGAGATAGCTTTTTAAACAAACGGGAGGTAAATTTTCAACTCCCGTTTGTGTTTATTGCCCAATCATTACACCGGGTTTATTTACAAGAGGAATTTTAATGAAGTTAGATTCTACAATGCTCTCTGGTAAGAAAATAAACTTCTTATCGTATATATCTCTGCCGATATAATATGAAATCCAGTATTCATTATTTAATCCAAAAACCTGTTCGTCTATAATTTCAATTTTAGCGAATGACTTTTTCTCAATTAACGGGATCATGTGCCTTAAAACACTTGTTTTTACTTCTTCGCCGTCTTTAGTTCCGTAGCCTTTAGATGTAATCAATACATTGTTAATGTCCTCATTTTTCTGGTTAATGAGGTATACGCTCCATTCTTTGCTTTCGGGGCTTTCTTTTTCCAATACAACGGCTATCGAAATATCCTCAACAATATTATTTGGCAAATCTTTTTTCATGACTTAAGAACAGAAAAACAGAAATGAGAATACTTAAAAGAACCGTATACTATCCCCAATTCTGTTAATAGTATTTATTTTTTTGTGGTTTTTTTCGTAGTCTTTTTCGCTTTTTTCTCGAAAGCATCCGGAACCTGTTCCACAATTAGTTTTTTCACCTCGTCTAAAGAAACGTTAGCAAGTTCCTCTGTGGTATATTTTTGTCCTGTAGCCGGATTTTTTCCAAGTTTCAACATTTGCTTTCCAAAACGGATGAAAGGTCCCCAACGACCGTTTTCTATGGCAATTTTTTCTGTTTCCCACTGTTGAATGTATCTATTGGCTTCCTTCTCAATTTTGTTTGATATCAACTCATTAATTTCTGACTGACTTAAATTGTCAAAATTGTATCTCACAGGAACATTAATAAAAAGGTCTTTCCATTTTAAGAATGGCCCAAACCGGCCTTTTCCTTTAGAAACAGGGTGTCCCTGAAACTCGGCAACAGGAGCGTCGGTATTTATTTTCTCGTTAATAATCTCTATAGCCCTTTCGTCTGTTACACTAAGAGGCTCTTCATTTTTGGGAAGAGAGATAAAAGTATCACCCCATTTTACATATGGTCCGAATCTTCCAATACCAACAGAAACTTCTTTGCCCTGGTAGTCATTTAACTGGAATGGTAGCTGGAATAAACTTAATGCATCGTCTAATGTAATAGTTTCTACAGACTGCGATTTTAATAAGCTGGCGTATTTAGGCTTGTCTTCCTCATCAAGTTCACCAATTTGAACCATAGGTCCAAATTTTCCAACTTTAGTATATACATTTTTGCCAGATTCCGGATCTATACCCAGTAATCTTTCTCCTGTGGCTCTGTCAGCATTTTTTAAGGTGTCTTCAACTTCAGAATGGAAAGGCTGATAGAACTTTTTCAACATATCTGTCCAGTCTTTCAGTCCATTGGCAATTTCGTCGAATTGCTTTTCCACTGTAGCGGTAAAGTTAAAATCTACTATACCTTTAAAATGTTCTACCAGAAAATCGTTAACTACAGCACCGATATCTGTTGGAAATAATTTGCCTTTTTCGGTACCTGTAACCTCAGATTTTGTTGCCGACTTTATCTCGCCACTTCTTAAAGTGAATGTTTTGTAGTTTCTGGTACGGCCTTCACGATCCTCTTTTACAACATAACCTCTATTCTGAATAGTAGAAATCGTAGGAGCGTAGGTTGATGGTCTCCCGATACCCAATTCTTCCAGTTTCTTCACCAGTGAAGCTTCACTGTACCTTGGAGCAGGTCTGGTAAACCTTTCCATGGCTGTCATCTCATTTAATGTAAGTTCCTGACCAATTTGCAATGGAGGTAAGATCCCGTTATCGGCTTTATCATCTAAATGAGAATCACTTTCTTCATCTTCAGACTCTAAATAAACCTTTAAAAAGCCGTCAAATTTCAGAACTTCGCCATTAGCAACCAATTCTTCTTTACGCGTAGATATACCAATTTTTGCAGTTGTTTTCTCGAATTGTGCTTCACTCATTTGCGAAGCGATAGCTCTTTTCCAGATCAGATCGTATAATCTTTTTTCAGAAGCATCTCCTTCGATAGTATGCCATTCAAAATGAGTTGGTCTGATAGCTTCGTGAGCTTCCTGAGCACCTGCCGATTTTGTTTTAAAAACCCGTCTGTGATGATATTTACTTCCAAAAGCATTGTTGATTTCTTTCTCGGAAGCATTTAGAGCCGTTTCTGAAAGATTAACAGAGTCTGTTCTCATATAGGTTATCTTTCCTGTTTCGTATAGCTTTTGAGCTATAGACATTGTTCTTGAAACAGAGAAGCCTAACTTTCTACCAGCTTCTTGTTGCAGGGTAGAAGTGGTAAAAGGAGGGGCAGGGCTTCTTTTTGTAGGCCTTACTTCTAAATTATTTATGTTAAATAAAGCAGCTTTGCAATCTTCAAGGAATTTTTCTGCCTCTTTTTGTTCAGCATATCGTTGAGGGAGCTCTGCCTTAAATAATTCTTTTCCTTTTCCTGTACTGAAAATGGCAATAATCTTATAAGCAGACTCTGCATTGAATAGATTTATTTCCCTTTCCCTTTCTACAATAAGACGAACAGCAACAGATTGAACACGACCTGCAGATAAGGAAGGTTTAACTTTTTTCCAAAGTACTGGAGAAAGCTCAAAACCTACCAATCTATCCAAAACCCGTCTGGCTTGCTGGGCATTCACCAGATTGTAATCTATGTTTCTGGGATTTTCAATGGCTTTAGTAATTGCAGGCTTTGTAATTTCATGAAAGACAATCCTTTTTGTTTTGTCTTCTTTTAAACTTAAAGATTCAAATAAATGCCAGGCAATGGCTTCTCCTTCGCGATCCTCATCGGAAGCTAACCACACAGTTTCAGCATCTTTAGCCAGTTTTTTTAGTTCGGCTACTACCTGTTTCTTATCAGACGGTATTTCATAATGTTGCTTAAAGTTGTTGTCAACTTCAATAGCACCATCGTCTTTTCTAAGATCCCGGATATGTCCGTAGCTTGACTTAACTAAAAAATCTTTACCTAAATAACCTTCTATCGTTTTTGCTTTTGCCGGAGACTCAACAATGAGTAAGTTTTTTGCCATTAATTCTCGATTTTACCGCAAATAAAGGGATAATAAATTTTTTATCCCAAAAATTACACTAAATAAATACTGGTCTGATTAAAATTTGTTGGTAATATCACATATAATTGAAGCTTTCTGCTCCATAGCTTTTAAATAAGTTCACCCTTAGTCATTCTAGTTCAGGAGCCATTTCCTGACTGGTGAAATATAATTCAAATCAAGTGCCTAAATTAAAATGTGAAATTAATAGGAGCGGTTTAATAACATAATACATATTGTGCCATGCATTATCTTTCCAGAAGATATGTCTTTTTTTATTTGTCTGACATCCTTTTTTATTAGTCCGATACCTTTTGCATAGCTTTCGCTAACGATATCTTCATCTATCAGATTAAATTCATCAGATTGTTGTACTACTGCAACAGAGTTATAGCTTGTTTCTCCGATTTGTATAGTTTCAGAAAAGCTAGTTATTCTATAATCCTGCTTTTCTAAAGTATTTCTGGAGTTACCATTCCATACTGCGCCCAATTCTGGGGGAAATACAAAACGAATAAAAGTTTGATTATCTATCTGCTCTTCGGCTGATCTTAAATAAATACTTCTGGTAAAAGTTTTTTGGTAAGTCCAGATATTACTATCCGAATTTTTCTTATATCTTTCTAATCTGTAAACAGTATTGCCGGCCAGATTGGTAAAAGTATCTGCTATAGAATCTTTTATCTGGAAAAGATAGTTAGTTGCTCTGCCATTATAAAACTCATCATAAAAAGTAGAATCTACATCGTAGATCCAAACTTTTTCCTTTTCCAAAGGGTAATATTCAAACCCTAAGTTTCGTTTAGGAGCATTGTTTTCTTTTGTACAGGAGGCAAAAGCCAATATTGAAATTATAGCAAAAGAAAAATATCTCCTGATCATAGTTTTGTTTAATGAAGAACTAAGATAAAAGATTTGCATTTATGCTACAACAAAATGAAGATTTATCCCTACATCAGGAAACCACCGCCTAATAAATCGTTGCCTTCATAAAAGACAGCAGATTGTCCGGGTGCAATTCCTGTAACCGAATGATGGAAATTTACTTTCATTAAATCTCCTTCCTGATGAATATGGCTTAACGTACCAGGATCTTTATACCTAATTTTGGTTACCGCTTCCAATGGCTCTGTAATAGAACCATATTTAACCAGATTCAAGTTTCTAACGGTAGCTTCCTTTTTCTGCAAATCTGCTTCTTCTCCTAAAACAACGGTATTGCTTTCCGGTAAGATCTGAGTAACAAACATAGGTTTGCCTAAAGCAATTCCAAGCCCTTTTCTTTGTCCAATAGTATAGAAGGGGTAACCCTGATGTTTACCTACTTTAGTTCCGTCCACCAGCACAAAATCACCACCTGCAACTTCAGTTTCAAGTTCGGGTACCCGGTGTTTCAAAAAAGAACGATAATCATTATCAGGAACGAAACATATTTCATAACTCTCGCTTTTTTTAGCTAAGTCTTCCTGACCCATATCAAAAGCCATTTGTCTGATCTCAGCTTTAGTAAATGATCCCAAAGGGAATTTGGTACGCGCTAAATTCTCTTGCGAAACGCCCCAAAGAACATAAGATTGATCTTTGTTTTCATCTTTTCCCTTAGAAATTACGTACCGTCCATTATCCTGAAGCCTGATATTAGCATAATGTCCTGTTGCTATAAACTCACAGTCCAGCTTATCGGCCCTTTTTAACAAAGCTTCCCATTTAATGTGGGTATTACATAACACACAAGGGTTTGGTGTACGTCCGGCTAAATATTCATCTACAAAATTGTCAATTACATAATCACCAAATTCGTTGCGGATATCTAATATATAATGGGGAAAGCCGTAACCCACAGCCAGAGAGCGGGCATCGTTAATAGAATCCAGGCTGCAGCAGCCTGTTTCTTTAGAATTTGCGCCAGAAGAAGCGTAGTCCCAGGTCTTCATGGTAAGTCCAATCACTTCATATCCTTGTTCGTGTAACATTACTGCAGCTACAGAACTGTCTACACCACCACTCATTGCTACTAATATTCTCCCGTGTTTGCTCATGACAAAAAATTTCCGCAAAGATAAGGCTTTGCGGAAATAATAACTATTAAAGTAGTCAGCTATAAGTAATTTTGCTTTAGTTCTGAACGAGATGATTGAGGTTTTCTTCTTTAAAGAATGGAACCAGAATTTCTTCAGATCTTTTTAGAAGTGTAGCAATTTCCACTTCTTTTGGACTGTCAGCATCAACTAAATGCAAAGCTTCGGTCTTTAAACCTTCGTCTTTTAAATCGCCAATAGCATCAATAACCCAGCTTAAAGCAAAAAAATAATCTTTATTTATTAAAATATGATCGTTGAAGTTCAGAGTTGTCGGAAATACATTGTATGGTGAATTGACGATATTGTCCGTGAGGTATTTTTGTATATATTCAGGCTGTTTTTCCTGATTGTCGGCATATTTAAAAAGCCCTAAAAATGCCTGAGGATAAATGGACAACCAGCGTAAATCTCTTCTTATCTCATGAACATCATCTTCAATATCTTCGAATTTAAAATCTGATGTTTTACTAAATGAAATAATTTCTGCTATTTCATTTTTATAGAAGTCTTTGATCTTTGCCGTCTCTTCTTCAATGTCCAGATTGGGAATATCAGAGATTTGCTTTCGTATTTTTTTTATTCTTTTGCCGTTTAACCAGTCTTTTTTGGCTAACAGCTTGTTATATTCTTCTTCTTTATCGACGGCTTTTTTTGTTAAATCGGCCTTCACCTTTTCATCTTCTAAAATTTCGGCATAGTAATAGAAGAAATCTATTTCGCCTATTAAATCTTCACCGGACTTGAAGTGTTTATTTAGCTTTTCAAAAATTTTTTTATCAGCTATTTTTTGATAGACCCTCGTTAACGCTTCCAACATAAAGAGAGAAGTCCTGAAATTATTTTTATACAGCCATTTGGCCGGATTAGATTCCTTACTGGCTTTTGCCAGGTTTTCTTCGGCAATAGTTAAGTAATAGTCAAACGTCTGACGAAGTATTTCCATAATTTTATTTTTTAATAGGCAGTAGTTCAGGATAATTATTTAATGTACACCGTTTTTATATTAACAAATTCTTTAATGCCATAAACGCCCAACTCGCGTCCATAACCAGACTCATTTATTCCGCCGAAAGGAAGCCGGGGGTCTGACTTTACAAAGCTGTTTACGAAACATGAACCTGCCTGTAGTTTTTCTTTTGCTAATTTTTCTCCTTTTTTAATGTTTTTGGTAAATAACGCACCGCCTAATCCGAAACTTGTATCGTTTGCAATATCAATAGCTTCTTTTTCATCTTTAGCTATAATAATAGCGGCAACAGGTCCAAAGATTTCCTCCTGATAGGCCGTATTTCCCTTCTTTACATGAGTAAGAATTGTAGGCGGATAAAATGCGCCTTTTTCTTTGGGAATATAACCACCCAAAATGCATTTAGCTCCCTGATTGATAGAGGCCAATACTTGTTTATGTAAATCGTCTCTTAGATCTTCTCTGGCCATAGTACCCAGGTGGAATTGAGGATTCGATGGATTTCCGAATTTCCTTGCTTCCATTTTGGACTTGAATAACCTGATGAATTCTTTTGCAATATCTTTTTCCACAATAAATCTCTTTGCTGCAATACAACTTTGTCCGTTATTAATCAATCTGGAATTTACGCAGGTTTCTGCAGCCATTTCTATATCTGCATCTTTCAGAACAATATAAGGATCAGATCCTCCGAGTTCCAAAACTGTTTTTTTAACGAGACTACCTGCCAAAGCAGCTACCTTTTTTCCGGCATTAGTGCTTCCCGTAAGTGTAATAGCTTTAATTAAAGGGTTTTCTATGGTTTTATCTAATTTACTGCTCGAAATTACTATGGCATTAAAGCAGTTTTCCGGAAAACCAGATTGTTTCACAATTCTTTCTATAGCCAAAGCACATCCGGTAGTATTAGAAGCATGTTTTAGGATACCTGCATTTCCGGCCATCAAGGCAGGAGCCACAAACCTGAAAACCTGCCAGAAAGGGAAATTCCAGGGCATAATGGCTAAAACAATTCCTATGGGTTGAAAGCTGATATAACTTTTTTGTGCTTCCGTCTCTATAAATTCATCTTCAAGGAACTGTTCTGCATTATTTGCATAATACTCACAAACACTGGCACATTTCTCTATTTCTGCAACAGCATCTGCTGCCGGTTTGCCTATTTCCGAAACCATTAAATTAGCCAGGTCATACTTTTCCTTATATAAACTTTTGGCTATGTTGTGCATCCACACAGAGCGTTGCTTAAAACTGGTTTCCTTTAGTCTGATCCAGTCGCTTTGAGTAGCCCTGATAATAGATTCTATTTTTTTATCGCTATACTCTGGATAAGTTTTAATCACTTTTCCGGTAAACGGATTAATACTTTTAAGAGCCATGATTCAACAAATTATTGGATATGCATATATAATAATTAAATTGTTGACTTTGTTTTTTTGTTTCCGGAATTGTGAAAATAAGCCTAATTTTTTATTATGTTTACCATTGTATTCCCTATAACACCTTTCGACATTTTTAAAAGCCTCTAAGTCCGTCAAATTCCATTAAAGTCCGTGAAACTCCGTTTGTTTATTGGCCCCGATTCGCACCTGCTTCGGTATTGGTATGCGTCTGCTTTAGGTATTGTTCTATACATGATTTGATTTTTCCGAAGAAGTTCCAAAGCAATCTGGTTTCATACAGGAGTTTTTTAACTCTGTTTAATTCATTAAAGCCTGTTATCTTTTTCCGGATTCTGAGACTTTCTTTCATGTAATAATCCACCTGCCTCGACTGAGAAAGTAGAAAGCAGTTGGGGATGCTATTGTTTAGTATTTCTGAAAGATTACTCAGAGAAAACACTTCCTTTTGATAGTATTCCAGGCCGATAAAGTTCATTAAGTCAGCAAGCACTACTTTTATCGTAGGGTCCTTTAGGAAAGAGACTGCTGCCCCGACGAAGAAAACTTTAAAGCCATCGTAAAAGACGTGTCCACAAGATAGAGCTTATCGGAAAGGTCACAACGAAGTCTATCTGATCGGCGGCCACCTTTTTACACCCCTCTGTATTTATGGTTTATTCATCTGTAATTGACTAATAATTTATTCGCCACTCTGTTTCTTTTTGAAGAGAGATATTAGTGATAAAATAGAGGGTTTATAGAGGGTTCATAGAGGTACAGCTCTATAAAATCACTATTTTAACATTCTTTTATTTATAGTTAATTACTATTATGAGTATCTTTATAGTATACCCGTATCCTAATAGGGTAGTTCTTTATAAACCTTTGTATATTATGGCAATACTTAAAGATGGTATCAACGGTCCATTTTCGGGGAAAGTGGGCAGTATCGTAGGTTATCAGTTAAATGGTCAGACTGTTATCCGTGGTTTACCCAAGGTGGTCAGGCGAAAACCGACAGCATTGACCCTGCTCAATAGGGCGCGGATGAAGGCCGTGTCAGAGTTTTTGAAACCCTTAAAACAGGTAATCGATTTTGGTTACAGGAATATAGCTCCTCAGGGAAGCCGGGTAGGTACTTTTCAAGCAGCACAATCCCATACTTTCAGGAATGCTATCGATTATGGCGAAGATAATGTACCCTATATCAATCCTGAAAAGGTATTGGTCTTTAGGGGAGATTTGATGAAGCCTCCTCTTTTGGCAGTCACGCGTGAAGAAAACAATATTCATATACAGTGGGACACTGTGCAATACAAGTACAAACGTGGGATTCTTTTGGTTATGGCCTATGCTATTGAAAACGGACAGATTTGGTTTGATGAAGGCGGTGCAAAAATATCAGAAGGGTGCTTTACCTGGGATTTGGGTGAGGCGGCCTCTTCTGTTAGGTATCCGCATCTGCATATATATGTCGGGTTTTACGATGTGGTATGTAATGAGTTGTCGGATTCTGTATACGGTGGTTGTGTATAAGCAGGCAGGGCCGTTCTTCGGCTATATTTAGTACATGATAAAAACTTTGGTTAAATAAGGAGATTTTCAAGTCTCAGAGCTAAAGATCTTGGGCTACCTGATGAGAGATTGCCTGCCTGCCGTCGAGGCAGGCTTCGCAGGCCTTTGAATCAAATGACATTCATAGAGCGTCATAGCGAAGAAGATAGCCTGTCCTGAACTTAATTCGGGAACGAAGCAATCTCAATTTAGACGATCGAAGGATTTATAGGCTAGAAGGAATATATAATATATTGGTTCTCTGTTTTTTAGTCCGGGAGGTGGTCTCTCGGAAAGGATTCTGCGATAGTCAGTTATATTTTCGTAGTGTCTTTCTGAAAGAAGACACTACTTGGGCGGAAATAATAAAAATGTGTCATTCAGACAAAAGAGGAAAACTTCAGAAAGAAATTTGATTGGGATGTTACCTAACCTTTTCGGAGTATTCAGCGATTTCGGCTTTTCTATTATTCAATGAGATACTTAAAGACTCTAAAATACCTGCAAGTTTTAATAAACCGAGTTTAAAACTTAACGACTCTCGCTAAAGGCGCATCTTAATTGTATACGTAATTTGCTATTATCAAAATAATGCCTAGTTTTGAAGCAAACTTTAGGGGTGTCCCGTTTGCGGGCTGAGATTATACCCTCTGAACCTGATGCAGTTCATACTGCCGAAGGGAAAAGTGAGAAGCGCTAGCTTTGCATTGTAACGTCTGTATATGGCCGTTCCTAAAGTTTTGTTTTTTAAACTGTTAGGAATGAAAATTAAAATTAATCATCAATTTCACGAAGTACCGGATCAAACAACTATTCTGCAGTTGATGGAAGATCTGTTTCCGCATCAAAAATCTTTTGGAATGGCAGTGGCTGTTAATCAGGTTGTTGTGGGGAAATCTGTTTGGGTCAATCATATTCTCCAGGAAAACGACTCTTTAACGCTCATAAGAGCTACGCAGGGCGGATGATTTATTAATATAAAGCCACATATTCCTCTTAATTCATGGAAATGATATTGAGTCGGGCTTATTCAACAATAAAATAAAACATAAACATATGGAAACTACAAGTAAAGATTTGGATATGATATCAAGAGATCCGTTCCCGGCATCAGAGAAAATATATGTTAAAGGGAACATACACAATATAGAGGTAGCTATGCGTAAGATCTCTTTGACAGAAACCAGAGTGCATAATGGTTTTGGATTAACAGAGAAAAATGCGGCAGTTACGGTTTATGATACCAGTGGCCCTTATACTGATCCAAATATAGATATTGATGTTAAAAAAGGACTTCCAAAACTGAGAGAGCAATGGATTCTGAATAGAAATGACGTTGACCGTTTAGCCGGGATTACTTCCGATTATGGGAAACAACGTTTAAATGATGAAAAGTTAGATCATCTGCGTTTTGTTAGGAATGCTTTTCCGCTGAAAGCAAAAGATGGACAGAATGTAACCCAATTACATTATGCAAAAAAAGGATTGATTACCCCAGAGATGGAATACATTGCCATTAGAGAAAATCAGCAGATAGAAATATTGAAAGAAACCTTAGGCGACCAGTACGAAACTTTAGCAAAGCAGCATCAGGGAAATAGTTTTGGTGCACTTACTCCAAAAGGTTGGATTACGCCCGAGTTTGTAAGGCAGGAGGTAGCGGCAGGAAGGGCTGTAATTCCGGCAAACATTAATCACCCCGAAGCAGAGCCTATGATTATTGGCCGGAATTTTTTAGTGAAGATTAATGCTAATATAGGTAACTCTGCAGTAAGCTCTTCTATAGAAGAAGAAGTAGAAAAGGCAGTTTGGGCTTGTCGTTGGGGGGCCGATACGATTATGGATTTATCTACAGGGAAGAATATACACGAGACCCGCGAGTGGATTGTCAGAAATTCTCCTGTGCCTATAGGTACGGTACCTATCTACCAGGCATTAGAGAAAGTAAATGGAAAGGCTGAAAACCTGACCTGGGAAATTTTTAGAGATACGCTGATAGAGCAGGCCGAACAGGGTGTAGATTACTTTACTATTCATGCTGGTGTATTGCTAAGATATATTCCATTGACAGCTAAGCGTATAACAGGTATTGTTTCAAGAGGTGGTTCTATTATGGCGAAGTGGTGTTTGGCACATCATAGAGAGAATTTCCTGTATACGCATTTCGAGGAAATCTGCGAAATCATGAAAGCTTATGACGTTTCATTCTCTTTGGGTGATGGCTTGAGACCGGGTTGTTTAGCAGATGCAAATGATGCGGCACAGTTTGCAGAACTGGAAACTTTAGGCGAGCTGACAAAAATTGCATGGAAGCATGATGTGCAAACCATTATAGAAGGGCCAGGTCACGTTCCTATGCACATGATTAAAGAAAATATGGAGAAACAGTTGGAGCATTGTGCAGAAGCACCTTTTTATACACTAGGTCCTTTAACAACAGATATTGCGCCAGGTTATGACCATATTACGTCTGCCATTGGAGCTGCGATGATTGGCTGGTATGGTACCGCCATGTTATGTTATGTAACACCGAAAGAACATTTGGGGCTACCCAATAAAAAGGATGTAAAGGATGGTGTAATAACCTATAAGATAGCTGCGCATGCGGCAGATTTGGCCAAGGGACACCCGGGAGCACAGTATAGGGATAACGCTTTAAGCAAGGCCAGATTTGAGTTTAGGTGGGAAGATCAGTTTAATCTTTCTCTGGATCCGGATACAGCAAGGGAATTTCATGACGAGACATTGCCCGCTGATGGCGCCAAAATAGCACATTTCTGCTCCATGTGCGGCCCTAACTTTTGTTCTATGAAGATTACGCAGGATGTAAGGGCTTATG
Organism: Pseudopedobacter sp.; assembly: GCF_040392825.1. NCBI lineage: Bacteria > Pseudomonadati > Bacteroidota > Sphingobacteriia > Sphingobacteriales > Sphingobacteriaceae > Pseudopedobacter > Pseudopedobacter sp. Next base: position 1,271 of record NZ_JBEBVH010000028.1, on the reverse strand, counting down.
CAGAAGAACAAGGTTTAAGCGAATCTGAAGTACTTGAAGAAGGAATGGCGAAAAAGTCTGAAGAATTTAAAGACAAGGGAAGCGAGATTTATCTGTAATGGAAGTTATTGTTATTTCTCATCCCGAAATGCTTGATGGAGAAAGTACATTGGTAAATGCTTTGTTTGATGAAGGTCTTGAAATTTTCCATTTGCGAAAGCCTGGCGTCGCTATAGAAGCAATCCATGAATTTTTAAAACAGATTAAGCCGGTATATCGTCAACGTATAGCTTTACACCAGTACCACGAGTTGGCAAATGAATTTGCAATGAAAAGATTACATTTTTCGGAAAGGTACAGAAGGGTATTGAATAAGAATGAGTTCTGTATGCTTGGAGAGTATGGTTACACTTTAAGTACTTCTTTACATGATCTTGAAGATATCGAAGAGATACGGCTGTTTGACTATACCTTTTTTGGTCCGCTGCTTAAGAGTATTTCCAAGCCTGATTATTATAATGAATTTATTTGTAGTGATACTTTAAGTAATAATAATAAACAGTTTAATTTAATTGCTTTAGGTGGTATTAAAGATGATAGCTTTAAGTATTTGAGGAGTCTTGGATTTAAAGGTGCAGCCTTGCTGGGCTTCATTTGGCAGAAACCTGAAGAAGCAGTGTTACAATTCAAAAAAATCAAGGAGTTATGGAAATAAAGCGTCCGCATGTTTTGGTCATTTCCGGTTTTGATCCCAGTGCGGGAGCAGGTATACTGGCAGATGTAAAAACTATAGAAGCCTTAAAAGCTTATGCATTTGGTATTGTAAGTGCTTTAACCCATCAGGACGATAAACGCGTACATGATACTTCGTGGATAGCTTTAGATGATATTTATCAACAAATTGATATACTGTTTAATAGATTTGAAATTGATGTGTGTAAAATTGGAATTATGGAATCTACCAGAGCGTTAAACAAAGTGATTTTATATCTGAAACAGCGAAATCCAAATATCAAAATTATCGTAGATCCGGTTTTGAAAAGTTCCTCGGGTTTTTATTTCCAGGAAAGTATTTTACGTAATGAATGGCAATGCATATTGCAGAAACTTTATTTACTGACACCGAATATAGACGAAATGAAGTGGCTTAGCGGTGTCAGGGATCCGGCACTGGCGGCAAAAGCATGGTCGGTTTTAGGAGACATTTTACTAAAGGGCGGCCATAGTATTGCAGATAAAGGGACAGATTTACTTTTTCAGCCAGGTAAAGAAACCCGAATAGATAATTTCCA
>NZ_JBEBVH010000027.1:0-25087 GCF_040392825.1 Pseudopedobacter sp. | reverse complement strand
TCCCGTTCAAAACGGAATCAGAATGACGTAAAATAGCGGGAAGCATCACATTATATAAAGAAGAGGCAAAAGCATCCTATCAATCACCAATATCGCGTTTACAAATACCCCAGCAGATAATAAAGGATGATAAAAATAATGATGGTGACCAGGCAACCTCCGCCCAGTTTCTTTGCTCCCCAGCCTGCTATTAAAACTCTAAAAAACTTATTCATAGATAATATGGTTTCACAATGTTAGAATAAATAACACCATCTCCGGAGAATGGTTTTATCAAGAGAGCGATCTGAAAATTTGAACTCAAAATTCTCGGTTTTACAACGAGTGTATTTACACGAAAAAGTTTAAATAACAGAACAATACACGGCTATTTTTACTATATTTATCGCGTTTTTAACGAGTGCCTATATTTCGTTAAAACAGCTTAACTGTAATAATAATCTATAGAATAATTATGTCAAACAAATCCAAAATTATCTACACCAAAACTGACGAGGCGCCAATGCTGGCAACTTATTCGTTTTTGCCAATCGTTCAGGCTTTTACGGCTTCGGCAGGTGTTGATGTAGAAACAAGAGACATTTCATTAGCAGGTAGAATTTTAGCGAATTTTCCAGAATTTTTAAAAGAAGACCAAAGGATTGGTGATGCTTTAACAGAATTGGGTGTTTTGGCAAATACGCCTGAGGCGAATATCATTAAATTACCAAATATTTCTGCTTCTATTCCTCAGTTAAAAGGAGCTATTGCAGAGTTGCAGGCAGACGGATATGCTGTTCCAAACTATCCGGATGATGCACAAACAGAAGAAGAAAAAGCAATTAAAGCAAAATATGCAAAAGTTTTAGGTTCTGCGGTTAACCCGGTTTTACGTGAGGGTAACTCGGACAGAAGAGCACCTAAAGCGGTTAAGAATTATGCAAAAGCCAACCCGCATTCAATGGGGGCATGGTCTGCAGATTCTAAAACTGAAGTAGCGCACATGAATGAAGGTGATTTTTACGGATCGGAAAAATCGGTTACGGTAGAAGAGGCTTCCCAGTTTAGAATTGAATTTATTGCCGAAGATGGCGCTGTGACCGAATTAAAAGGTCTTGCTCCGTTAAAAGCAGGTGAAGTTATCGACTCGTCGGTAATGAGTCTTTCTGCTTTAAAAGCATTTGTCGCTAAAGCTAAAGAAGAGGCTAAAGCTGCAGGTGTATTATTGTCTGCACACTTAAAAGCAACCATGATGAAGGTTTCTGACCCGATTATTTTTGGTGCTATTGTAGAAGTTTACTTTGCAGATGTATTTGCGAAATATGGATCTTTGTTTAAAGATTTAGGCGTTAATATTAATAACGGCTTAGGCGAAGTTTATGCTAAAATAGCAGGACAGCCACAGGAAGCAGAGGTAAAAGCTGCAATTGATGCCGCTATTGCTGCCGGGCCGGATTTGGCTATGGTAAATTCTGATAAAGGGATTACTAACTTACACGTTCCGTCTGATGTGATTGTTGATGCTTCTATGCCGGCAATGATCAGAACTTCTGGCCAGATGTGGAATAAAGAAGGTAAACAACAAGACACCATCGCTATCATCCCGGATCGTTGTTATGCCGGTATTTATGTAGCTGTAATTGAAGATTGTAAAGCACATGGTGCTTTCGATCCGAAAACAATGGGTTCTGTACCTAATGTGGGTTTAATGGCTCAGAAAGCAGAAGAATACGGTTCTCATGATAAAACTTTCCAGGCAAGTGCCAAAGGTGTTATCCGCGTGGTAGATGCTAACGGAAAAGTATTTATGGAACAGCCGGTAGAAGCTGGAGATATCTTCAGAATGTGTCAGACTAAAGATGCGCCAATCCAGGATTGGGTTAAGTTGGCAGTTAACAGGGCTCGTTTATCTAATACACCAGCGGTTTTCTGGTTAGATGAAAACAGAGCGCATGACAGAGAAATCATTAAGAAAGTAAATAAATACTTACCTAGCTTTGATACAACAGGATTGGATATCCGCATTTTAGCGCCAACAGAAGCTTGTAAGTTCTCTTTAGAAAGAATCAGAAAAGGAGAAGATACCATCTCTGTAACAGGTAACGTATTGCGTGATTATTTAACAGACTTGTTCCCAATTTTAGAGCTTGGAACATCTGCAAAAATGTTGTCTATAGTACCTTTAATGAATGGCGGTGGTTTATTTGAAACTGGTGCTGGCGGTTCTGCTCCTAAACACGTAGAGCAATTTATTCAGGAAGGATATTTACGTTGGGATTCTTTGGGAGAGTTTTTAGCTTTACAGGCTTCTTTAGAGCATTTGGCACAAACTCAAAATAATCCTAAAGCACAGGTTTTAGCAGATGCTTTGGACGAGGCAAATGCTAAATTTTTAGCTAATGATAAATCTCCGGCTCGTAGAGTAGGACAGATAGATAACCGCGGTTCTCATTTCTATCTGGCCTTATACTGGGCAGAGGCTATGGCGGCACAGCAAGCAGATGCTGAATTGGCTGCTAAATTTGCTTCGTTAGCGAAAGCTCTTGCAGAGAATGAGACAAAAATCAATGAAGAATTAATTGGTGCACAAGGAAAGCCTCAGGATATCGGCGGGTATTACTTCCCGAACGATGATTTGGCAGGTCAAGCCATGAGACCAAGCGCTACTTTAAATGCAGCTTTAGCAGCATTGTAGTACACAATAAATTAAGCATATAAAACGGGAGCTGTTCTTTAGGGATAGCTCCCGTTTTTTTGAGGTAAAATCAAAAAAGTGTCATATATACGTTTTTAAATGTCTGCCATCTGCTAATATGATATATTTGCGATCATGTTTATCAGACTGTTTCATTTTCTGGCACTTTTTGGATATATGAACATCATATCCTACGAGGCTAGCTGCAATACCTTGCAGAATGGACCGGCCTTGTTTGATGGAGATTCTTTAATAGAATTTGTACTGAACGATGTGTTAGATATACCATTGGAAAAGCAGGTGCCCGATGCAGAAGTGCTGTTTGATGAATACCGGATTTTTCAGTCGGGAGTATATGTGCTTCCCATATTGTTTCTCGTAGCAGCGTTTTCCTTTGGTCTGCTGTTTTTTATAATTAAGAAAGAATACCATCCTTTTTACCGGAATAAAAGCATTTGCCTGCCCGGATATTATTCTTTTTTATTCAGATATAAGCCATTCTAGGTTAATAATTCCCTTTGCTAATTTTCATGCATTTTGTGTAAGCTTTCTGCTTATGCAGGTTTTTCCTTGAGTTTATAAATTCAATAACTATCCATATTGCTTCTGGCTTAATGAGTCGGAGGTATAACATTTTTTTGAAATGAAAGCTAATACTATTTCGTCTTTACTTATTACTTCTTTTGGCATTTTTGCCATTGCTTCATGTACGGTTAATAGCACAGAGAAAAGTCCCGATCAGGAAACCAAACTGATTCCAGTTACCAAAATTATCCCATTGGATACCACTATTTATAACAGTTATATAGCCGATATCCAGGCAGTAAAAAATGTAGAGCTGAGATCGCGCTTAACCGGATTTCTGGAAAGGATTTACGTAGATGAAGGAGCTAGCGTGAGAAAGGGACAGATTTTATTTAAAATAAATGATGCAGAGTACAGTGCCGATTTGGCGAGAGCAGAAGCAGCTTTAAACAATGCTGTTGCAGATGCCAAGACTGTAGAGCTGGAAAAGCAGCGAACCGAACTGTTGGTTAACAAGAAAATTGTATCTACCACAGAACTGGAGCTGGCTAAGGCTAGATTTAAAGCTGCGCAATCTAAAATAGAGGAAGCCAGATCTTTATACCAGCTGGCAAAAACACGTCTGTCTCAAACATTGATAAGAGCTCCTTTTGATGGAACGATAGATAGAATACCTTTGAAAGAAGGTTCTTTACTGGAAGAGGGGGCCTTGTTGACTTCCGTTTCTGATCTGTCGTCGGTTAATGTTTATTTTGATATTTCGGAAAAGGAGTATTTAAAAATAGCTACGGATTCTTTGTTCGATAAAAATACGTTTAAAAAGAAGGTAACACTGACCCTGGCTGATGGTGATAGTTATCCTTTTGAAGGGGTAGCCGAGTTTGCCGAGTCTGAATTTGCCAGCAATACGGGATCAATATCATTAAGGGCAAGATTTAAAAACCCCGGTGGATTGCTGAAACATGGTTCTTCCGGTAAGATTAATGTTCCTGTAGAAACGGGAAAAACATTGGCGGTTCACCAAAAATCTGTTTTTGAAATTCAGGATCGAACCTATGTATACACGCTGGATCAGAACAACAAAGTTAAAATGACTCCCTTTAAAGCCGGCCAGCGTGTGGGACATTTCTATTTAATTGAAGACGGACTTAACGATAACGACAAAGTAGTTTTCGAGGGCACCCAAAGCCTGAAAGATGGCATGCATGTGCAGCCAAATTATTTAGAAATGCAGGAAGCAACCGGTAAATCAAAAATCTAATTTGAAGGAGAGTTTGTAAACATGTTTGAGAAATTTATTAAACGACCGATTTTATCGCTCGTAATATCCCTTTTTATAACTTTATTGGGCTGTTTGGCCTTATTTACTTTGCCGGTTACGCAGTTTCCGGATATCGTCCCGCCTTCTGTCGTAGTTACAGCTAATTATACCGGAGCCAATGCCGAGGTAAGTACGAATGCCGTAGCTATTCCTTTAGAAAGAGCTATAAATGGTGTGGCGGGAATGACTTATATGAATTCGGTTTCTACCAATAATGGAACCACTCTGATTCAGGTTTTCTTTAAAGTAGGTACAGATCCGGATATTGCTGCGGTTAACGTACAGAACAGGGTAACCACTGTTTTAGATGAATTACCAGAAGAGGTAATTAAAGCTGGTGTCACCACAGAGAAAGAGGTAAACAGCATGCTGATGTACCTGAATATTTTTAGTGATGACCAAACAGCTGATGAGCGTTTTATTTACAACTTTACCGACATCAATATCCTCAAAGAACTTAAACGTATAGAAGGAGTGGGTTTTGCCCAGATTATGGGATTGAGGGATTACGCCATGCGGGTATGGTTGCGCCCCGACCGTCTGGCAGCATATCAACTATCCAGCGAAGATGTGGTAGCGGCACTGAGGAAGCAAAATGTCGAAGCGGCTCCCGGACAGACCGGTATTGGCTCCGACAAATCTATCAATATGCAGCAGTATGTGTTGCGTTATCCGGGAAAGTTTACCAAAGAAGAAGAATATGAGAATATTCCTATAAGAGCCAATGCAGATGGATCTATCATCAGGATAAAGGATGTTGCCGATATAGAGTTTGGCTCTCTGGATTATGAGATGGTATCTAAGACGGACGGACGGCCATCGGCATCTATCATGTTGAAACAATTGCCCGGGTCAAATGCACAGGATGTAATTCAGAAAGTGAAAGACAGGATGGCAGAATTGCAGGAGTCGTCTTTCCCACCCGGCATGAAGTATACTATGGGGTATGACGTTTCGCGCTTTTTGGATGCTTCTATTGCCAGTGTTGTCAAAACTTTAATTGAAGCTTTTATTCTGGTTTTTATTGTAGTATTTATCTTCCTTCAGGATTTTAGATCGACATTGATACCAGCACTGGCGGTGCCCGTGTGTTTAATAGGGGCCTTGTTCTTTATGCAAATGCTGGGATTCTCCATCAATCTATTAACATTATTTGCGCTGGTACTGGCTATAGGTATTGTGGTAGATAATGCCATTGTCGTCGTCGAGGCGGTGTATGCCAAAATGGAAGAAGAGCACTTGCCACCAATGCAGGCGACGATAGCGGCAATGAATGAAGTTGGTGGAGCGGTAGTAGCTATTACTTTAGTGATGTCTGCGGTATTTGTTCCTGTAGCTTTCCTGTCTGGTCCAGTGGGAATTTTCTACAGGCAGTTTTCATTAACCCTGGCCTCGGCAATTGTAATATCTGGTATTAATGCGCTTACTTTAACGCCTGCTTTGTGTGCCATTATTTTACGTTCTCCCCATGATAAACCGGAAGCCAAAGGCTGGCTGGCCAGGTTCTTTGGGAATTTTAATAAAGCATATGATAAAACAGCGAAGGGTTATGAGGGAATTTTGAGCCGAACTGCTGGTCGCAGAACGTTAACTTTTGGTCTGTTGATAGGATTCTTTGCAGCGACATGGGGGATGAGTGCTCTGTTGCCTTCCGGATTTATTCCTACGGAAGATCAGGGAATGATTTATGTCAATGTTACTACTCCGCCGGGGGCAACCGTAGACAGGACAGAAGCAGTTTTAACGGAGATTGATAAGATTAGCAGAGAAATGAAGGCTGTGGAAACAGTCTCTACTTTGGGAGGCTACAGTTTGGTGAACGAGGTATCTGGTGCTTCTTACGGAATGGGCATGATAAATCTGGTGGCCTGGGACGACAGAAAGGAGTCTGTTAATGATGTTATAGCAGAACTTAAGAAGAAAACGGCGCATATTATGGATGCCGATATAGAGTTCTTTCCACCGCCCACAGTTCCGGGTTTTGGTAACTCATCTGGTTTTGAATTAAGGTTGTTGGATAAAACCGGTAATGACGATTTAAATGCCACCTCAGACGTTCTGAAGAAATTTATGGACGACTTAAAAGCCACTCCTGAAGTAGGTAATGTATTTACCTCTTTTGATGTGAGTTTCCCGCAATATGAATTGCATGTTGATTATGATATGGCAGCTAAAAAAGGTGTTTCGGTAGAGAATGCTATGGCCACCTTGCAAACTTTAATGGGAAGTTATTATGCTACCAATTTTATACGGTATGGGCAGATGTATAAGGTAATGGTTCAGGCCGGGCCTGGATATCGAGAAAAGCCGGAGGATGTGTTAAAGTTATATATTAAAAACGAGCAGGGAGAAATGCTTACTTTTTCGTCTTTTATAACGATGAAGCGGGTATATGGCCCCGAGCAAATTACCCGGTATAATATGTTTTCTTCGGCCATGCTTAACGGCGATGCTGCAGAGGGATTTAGCAGCGGAGAGGTTATAGAAGCCGTAGAAAGGGTTGCAGAAAAGCTTCCGCAGGGCTACGATATTGAGTGGACCGGGATGACCAGGGAACAGATTATTTCCGGTAATCAGGCCCTGTATATTTTTGCGCTCTGCCTGCTTTTCGTTTATCTTATTCTGGCAGCGCAATACGAAAGCTTTCTTTTGCCTTTACCTGTATTGCTGTCTTTACCTGCAGGTGTATTTGGTGCATTTTTCTTTTTGAAAATTTTTGGTCTGGAAAATAATATCTATGCCCAGGTGGCGCTGGTTATGTTGATTGGACTTTTGGGAAAAAATGCCATTTTAATTGTGGAATATGCCATTTTAAAACAAAAACAGGGCATGGGGTATTTGCAGGCTGCCATAGAAGGAGCTGTAGCTCGTTTAAGGCCAATTTTAATGACTTCTTTCGCGTTTGTTGCGGGTTTAATTCCTTTAATGTTTGCATCGGGGGCAGGGGCGTTAGGTAACCGTTCTATCGGTGTAGCATCGGTAGGCGGTATGTTAATAGGAACGGTTATCGGTGTATTGGTAATTCCAGGTTTATATGTTTTATTTTCTAAGAATACGAAAAAGAAAAAGGCAAAGCTGGCCGTGGCAGCTCCGTTGGTTTTGTTGTTATTTGGAGCATGTTCTCTTAAAAATGATGTTAAGGAACATCAGCACCAGGCTATTCCTCAAAGCTATCAGACACAATTAACAGATAGTACAAATGTAGCGCAAACAGCCTGGAGAGATTTGTTTAAAGATAAAGCTTTGATTACACTGATAGATACCGCTTTGGTATACAATCAGGATTTGAAACAAGCATTGCACCGGATAGAACAAGCCAAAGCGAAGTTGCGATTAAGGAAAAACGCCTGGTTACCTAACTTAAATCTGGTTGCGGAAGCGGGAGTTAGTAAATATGGTTTTTATACCATGGACGGTATTGGTAATTACGATACCAATTTTTCTACCAATTTAAAAGAAGACGAAAAGCTGCCGGATCCACTTCCAAATTACTTTTTAGGTTTACAAACTTCCTGGGAAATAGATATATGGGGAAAGCTTAAAAATCAAAAATCTGCTGCTTTAAACGATTTTTTGGCAAGCTATGAAGCACAAAAACTGATACAAACCGAATTGATAAGTCAAATTGCATCAACCTATCTGGAATTGCAAAGTCTGGACGAAGAATTAAAAGTTTACGATCAGAATATAGCCTTACAGCAGAAATCGCTGGAAGTTATAGAAGTAAAAAAGGAAGTTGGTAAGGCCGATGAGCTTGGAGTGCAGCAATTTAAAGCCATTCTGTTTAATTCGAAAGCTAAGAAAGAAGAGGTTTTGCAGCAGATACAGTTTTTACAAAACCATATTAACTTTCTTAGTGGCCGATACGAGGGGCGCATAATAAGAAGTGAAAATATGGTGCAGGAACATCTATTCGATAATATTAAAGTGGGATTACCGACTCAGCTTTTAGCTAATCGGCCAGACGTAAGGCAAGCGGCATTGGGTTTACGGGCTTCTATACATGATGTTAAAGCAGCTAAGTTGGCTTTTTTACCTACTATTGCTTTGTCTCCCTATATTGGTTTACATGCTTTTGATGCAGAAAAATTCTTTAACGCAAAATCACTGACGTGGGGTATACTGGGAGGATTAACTGCACCGATTTTTAATCAGAGAGCAATCAGGTCTGATTACGAATATTTTAAGGCCTCCTATGGTTTAGCATTTGAGGCCTACGAGAAAACAGTTTTGCAGGCATTCAGAGAAGTTAAGGATGGTATTTTTGCTGATGAATACATCCGAAAGCGAAAAGATTATGTTAAGGAAGAAACGGTTGCCTTGCGGGCGTCTGTTTCTGCTGCACAGGATTTATTTATAGCGGGCAGAATAACTTATCTGGATGTTTTAAATGCACAAAAGAGCGTAATAGATGCCGAAATAAATCAGATAATGGTTCGTAAAGAATTGCTTCTGAACCAGATTTCATTATATAAAGCTTTGGGAGGAGGATGGAAGTAGTGAGTGGTAAGTAGTAAATGTGTGTTAAAGAGCCTGTTTAAGATTTTTAGGCAGGCTCTTTTTTATTTATTAATCTTTCTTTCCGCCAAAAACCGAAAAGCTGACATATCTTTTAGGGTTTGCCCTTAAATCTATCATCAATTTATCCAGATTGTTAGATGCGTTGTTTAAATTGTTGTAGAGCTTATCGTCGTTCAAAAGCAAAGCTAAAGAGCCATTGCCCTGATTTACTTTATTAATGGCAGTTTGCAGCTCGCTAACAGCTTTATTTGCATTTTCCATAGTTTGTTTGAAGTTGGCCTTGGCCATTTCGTCAGAAAGCTGATTGAAGTTGGTTAAAATCCCGGTAATCTGTTCATTATTGTTTTTTAGATTGGCCGATATAGATTCTGCATTTGACAATATGTTGTCTATTCTTTTGGATTGTACGCCAACCATGCCATCCAGTGTTTTAGAAGTAGACTCTAAAGTTTGTAAAGTTCCGGCTATACTGTTAAAGCTGGATTCTACATTCTTCTGGAAATTGGGGTTTAAGATGCTGTTTACAGAAATTAATATAGAATCTAATCTGGAGATTAATACCTGAGCTTTCTTTTGTACGGGCTCCATCTGGTCCAGGATATTTGCCTGAATATTGGCATTCAATGTATCGCCGTCAGCGGCATATGAAGTGCTGTTTCCCAAATCAAAGACAACAGCCTTACTGCCCAGTAAATCGGTACTTTCTAATCTGGCTATAGTATTTTTAGGTATATCGTATTTGGGATCTATTTTAAAAGTGGCTAAAATTTTTCCATTTGATTGCAGGGTTAATGCTGCTACCCGACCTATTTGATACCCGTTTACCAATACCGGTTTAGAAACGGAAAGTCCGTCTACTTTATCATAAATAGCGTAAAAGTCTTTTTCTCTGGTAAAGACATCATTCCCCTTAAGGAAATTATAACCTATTATGAAAACGGCAATAGCAAAAGATGCTAAAATACCAACTTTGGTTTCGTTAGAAATTTTCAAATTATTTCAGTTTAAGTTTATCAATCATTAAGACTCTATTTGTTTTTTATAAGCAATTATAGCGTTCAAAATGTTTTTTATTATCTCTGCTTGCCCAGCCTCAGAATTCATATACTTTTCTTCTTCCGGATTGCTGATAAAGCCAATTTCTGTTAATACCGCCGGCATTCCTGCTTTAGCCAAAACGGCCAGACTTTGTTCTTTAACTCCTCTGTTTACCCTTCCGGATTTAACGTATTCCTCTTGCATTAATGATGCCAGTTTAATACTTTGCTCTCTAAACGCGTTTTTCATCAACGAAAAGATTATATAGCTCTCCGGATCGTTAGGATCAAAACCTTCGTAATTTTCTTTATAGTTTTTCTCTAAAAGGATAGAGGCATTCTCGCGGATAGCTGCATCTTGTTGCGCCAATCTTCCAAAACCAGATACGAGTGTTTCTGTTCCGGTAGGGCCAGGGTTAGGAACACTTCTATACCCATATATTGGCTTCCCTTTAGAGTACCGTATTACGTATCTTTGTTTAATAAGCGGCATCGAGTTACAGTGTATAGATATAAATAAATCTGCCTTTTCTCTGTTCGCGATTCCGATTCTATCGTATAATTTTACGAAAACATCTGTTTTTCTGGTAAAAATAACTTTAACGTCGGGCAGTTTTTCCTCAATAGCTTTGCCCAGTTTTAAAGCAACTTCCAGTGCCACATCCTTTTCTCTTGAAAAAGCACCTTTGGTTGCCCCGTCTTCGCCACCATGTCCGGGATCTAAAACGATAAGCTTTACCTTGCTCTTTTCTGATCTTACTACATTGTCTGCCTGAGCATAATTGGTAAAGGTAAATGTTAAACTTAAGGAAATAATAAAACAGCTAATAAACCTTGTTGTAATTTTCATTAATTTTGGACGTTTTTTGTTGACCTTGTGTACAAAAATAATATTCATATTGAACTTTGAGAGCTTCTAATATAATTTTTATCTGCATTTTAACAATTGGATGTATTTATGTACAATCAATCTCGGCTTTTGCTCAGAATTCTGATACTACTTTAAATTCCAGAAAAGCAGTTTTGCCTTCCGATTCTGTAGTTTTAGACTCCTCTTTAGTAAAGATAGATTCTACACAACTTATTAAAACGGATACTACAGCAAAAAAGTCTTCTGACTTTGAAGATAAAATAGTAGCAACAGCAGAAGATTCTACTTTGTACGATGCAAAGCAAAACATAGTCCATTTATATGGAAAGGCTCGTGTTGTTTATGGAGATAAGACTGTAGATGCTGATTATATCAGGCTTGACCAAAGAAATAATACCATTTTTGCGAAGGGAAAAATAGATTCTTTAGGCAGATTTTCGGGACCCGCTATTTTTAAAGATCCAAGTCAGGGAGCGTTAACAGCAGATTCTGTTTATTATAATTTTAAGACTTCCAAGGGTAAAATTTATCAGGTTTATACAGAACAGGAGGGTGGGTATATTACCGGAGGTAAGGTGAAAAAACAGGAAGACAATGAGTTGCACATGAAAGGTGTAGTTTATTCTACCTGTAGTAATCCTTACCCTCACCAACACTTCGGGATTGTAATTACCAAGGGAATTGCGACCGACAGACACATTGTTACTGGTCCGGCTTATGTCGTTATTGAAGATGTTCCTTTGCCTATTGTTTTACCTTTTGGCTTTTTTCCAAAGCCGAACAGAAGAGCATCGGGGATTATTTTTCCACAGTTTGGAGAAGATGCAACTTTAGGTTTTTTCTTGCGTGACTTTGGTTATTATATAGGTTTGAACGATTACTGGGACATGACGCTTAAAGGCGGAATTTATTCAAAGGGTTCTTATGAAGGTAACGTAGCGTCCAGATACATGAAGAGATATAAATATACAGGTAATCTGTTTTTCTCTTATGCTTCCAGAAAATATGGTATAGAAGGAACACCCGAATATGAGCATCCGCAAAGAGATTTTAATATCAGATGGTCTCATTCGCAAAATCCCAATGCCAGACCGGGTACAAATTTTAGTGCATCGGTAAATGCGGGTACATCTACTTACTACCGTAATAATGCTAACGGTATAATGGATTTTAACCAGATTAGCCAGAACAACTTAAATTCCAGTATATCCTATAGTAAAACGTGGGCAAATACGCCTTTTAATTTAAGTACCAGTCTTACGCATAGCCAGGACCTTACCAGAAGGACAGTTAGCTTAGGTTTACCAAGTTTAAATTTTAGTATGTCTACGTTAAACCCATTCGATAAGAAAGATAGGGTGGGCGAGCAGAAATGGTATCAGAGAATTGCCGTTGGATACAACTTAACGGCAGATAACAGGTTAAACACTAGTGATTCTATGCTCTTTAAAAGAGAGACATTAAACAAGGTACAAAGTGGTATCAGACATAATATTCCAATTTCTATGTCGTCCAGAATTCTGAAATATTTTCAGTTTAGCCAAAATATCAATTATACAGAAAACTGGTATTTCCAAACTATCAGAAAAAAATATGCTCTGGCACCAACCGCTACAGGAACTAAGGATTCTACATCTATAGATACTATTCAGGGTTTTAGGAGAGCGGGTGAATATAGTATAGGAGGTGGGCTTTCGACAAAGATTTACGGGATGGTAAACTTTAAGAAAGGTAAGCTGGTTGCTATACGGCACGTATTAACTCCGAACGTAGGTTTCTCTTATCGCCCGGACTTCAGTCAGGACAAATATGGTTATTACGATGAATTTGTTTATAACCAGGCCGGAGACCGAATGAAATATTCCATTTTTGAAGGTAGTTTATATGGCGGACCTGGCGGTGGAAGATCTGCTGCAATTAATTTTGGTATTGATAACAATATCGAAATGAAAGTACGGAGTACTAAGGATACCACCAATAATGGTATAAAGAAGATACCTATTCTGCAGGGGTTGTCGCTTAACGGAAGTTATAATTTTGTGGCCGATAGCTTTAAGCTTTCTACATTAAGTTTTAGCGGAAGAACATTCTTTACCGAGAAGTTGGGGATCAATTTTGGAGGTTCGTTAGATCCTTATGTCTACCAGACTTCTATGCGCAACGGTGTAATGGTAGGACGAAGAATAGACCGGTATACATGGCAAAATGGAAATTTACCACGACTGGCCAGTTTCAACTTCTCTTTTGATTATAGTCTCAATTCGACTACGCTGGGTAAGAATAATAAAGCAAATAACCCACCTACACCTGGTGGAAATAATGCAACCCTCGATCGTTTGAATGCAAGTGAGCTGGCACAGTTACAACAGATAAGCAGAGACGCTAATGCGTTCGTAGATTTTACTGTTCCCTGGAATTTTAGTTTCTACTATAATTTTACCTATGCGAATAGTGGCATTAATAAAACATATTCGCAGACTTTAAGTGCCAATGGCGATTTTAGTCTGACCCCCAAATGGAAGGTACAGTTTACGACCGGATACGATTTCCAGATGAATAAAATTAGTGCGACCTCATTTAATATATACAGAGATTTGCATTGTTGGGATTTGTCTATTAACTGGAGCCCCTTCGGAACGTATAAATACTACGGAATAAACTTAAGAGTTAAGTCCAGCATCTTGCAGGATTTAAAATTGAGTAAACGTAGCGGATACCAGTCATTTTACTAAGAGAGAGAAAACCAGAGCTGGTAATATTAGACTTTCAATTTTTGACTTCGTAATTTTGACTTTCAACTTAAAACATATGCCTCTAGCAGAAATTATAACTATTGGAGACGAAATTCTGATTGGACAGATTACAGATACCAATTCGCCGTGGATAGCTACGGAACTGAATAAAATTGGAATCTCTGTTAAGCAGATAACTTCTGTTTCGGATCAAAAAGAACATATTCTGGAAGCTTTGGCGGAAGCGGAAAAAAGGGCAGATATTATCCTGATAACCGGAGGACTTGGTCCGACGAAGGACGATGTTACCAAAAAAACAATGGCAACATATTTTGGAAGTAAGATGATGGTTGTACATCAGCCTACCCTGGATATTGTTTCGGGATTTTTTACGAAGAGAAATTTGCCCCTGACAGAACTGAATGCTTTGCAGGCAGAGGTTCCGGACAATTGCGAAGTTTTACTGAACGAGAATGGAACGGCACCCTGCATGCTTTTCCAGAAAGGAAGAAAGGTTTTTATTTCTATGCCGGGAGTACCTTTTGAGATGATGTCACTGATGACATCTAAAGTTCTCCCTGAGCTGTCTAAAAGATACCAGCTGCCTTCTATATATCATAGAACCATTCTGACTGCAGGTATAGGTGAATCTTTTTTGGCTGATAAGGTTGCAGACATTGAAAACGCACTGCCATCTTATATTAAGCTGGCCTATTTACCTAAGCTTGGTATGGTTCGCCTGCGTTTGAGCACTGCCGGAAATGCAGACGAGGCGTTGATTGCCGAGGTAGAACATTTTGCCGGACAAATAGAAGAAAGAGTGCCTGAGTATTGGGTTTCTAACGAAGACGTCGCTTTTGAAAAAGCTATTCTTGATTTAATGGAACGGAACAAACTGACTTTATCGCTCGCCGAAAGTTGTACAGGTGGCTATCTATCCCATTTATTTACGCAGCATGCTGGTTCTTCTACAGTGTTTGATGGCGGAGCAGTAACTTATTCAAATAAACTGAAAATGTCTGTGCTGGGGGTAAAAGCGGAAACATTGGAGCAGTACGGAGCTGTTAGCGAGCAAACTGCGAGAGAAATGGCAGAAGGTGCGCAGCGCAATTTCCAAACCGACTTTGCTATTGCTGTAACGGGAATTGCGGGGCCTGGAGGTGGTTCTGAAGAAAAACCTGTAGGTACAGTTTGGATAGCAGTAGCAGGGAAGGCCGAAACCGTAGCTAAACAGTTTATATTCAGTAACAAAAGGCTTCAAAATATAGAAAGAAGCGCTATGGCAGCACTCTTTATGTTATTAACATTATTGCGGAAGTCGCATTATAATTAATCTATATTGTTATTTTTGTTATAAAACGACGATTTTATATATGGCTCAGTACAAATTAATATTGCCAAAAATGGGAGAGAGTGTCGCAGAAGCGACAATTATCAATTGGCTTAAAAAACCTGGAGACGCCATAGATGTAGACGATACGATTTTAGAAGTTGCTACAGATAAAGTTGATTCTGAAGTTCCGTCTCCGGTTAAAGGAGTATTAATGGAAACATTTTTCAATGCTAATGATGTTGTCCAGATTGGTGATGTAATTGCAATGATTGATATAGAAGAGGGAGAAAAGGTCAATAAAGAAGATAGTAACCCGAATGAACCTGAATTAGAAGGGGAAACCGAAACAGCAGAGGTACAGATACCCTATCTGCCACAGGAGGAAGAGACCAGGACACCAGATACTAAAAACGACTATAGCGATTCCAATAGGTTTTATTCTCCACTGGTAAAGAGCATTGCACAGGAAGAAGGTATATCTGCCCTGGAGCTGGACACTATAAATGGTACAGGTGCAGATGGAAGAGTGACGAAGAATGATTTGATAGCTTATATCAATAAACGCAACAAACACCAGCACCCGGTAGAAGAGACCCGGTCACCGCTGTGCTCAGAACCCAAAGATGGCCATGCAGAGAAAATTATAGAAACACCCGTTCAGGACAAAGTATACAAGGCGCATACTGTTGTGCAAAGTGCAGGTTCTGACGAAATTATAGAGATGGACAGGATGCGAAGACTTATATCAGACCATATGATAATGAGTAAGGAGACTTCTGTTCATGTAACTTCCTTTGTCGAAGCTGATGTTACCAATCTGGTTAAATGGAGAGATAAAGTAAAGAGTGGTTTTGAGAAAAGAGAAGGAGAAAAAATTACTTTTACGCCTGTTTTTATAGAAGCTATAGCTAAAGCGATTAAGGACTTCCCAATGATAAATATCTCTGTTCAGGATAATAAAATTATTAAAAAGAGAGATATCAATATCGGAATGGCTGCTGCTTTGCCAAACGGTAATCTTATAGTCCCTGTAATAAAAAATGCAGATCAGCTTAATCTGGTAGGTCTTACTAAGTCTGTAAATGATCTGGCGAAACGTTCTAAAGCCAATAAATTAGCTCCAGATGAAATTCAGGGCGGTACATTTACCATGAGCAATATTGGCATGTTTGGAAATATTATGGGAACTCCAATTATCAATCAGCCTCAGGTAGCTATTTTAGCCGTAGGAGTTATTAAAAAGAAGCCTGCAGTTATTGAAACAGAATATGGTGATGTTATTGCCATCAGACATATGATGTACTTATCCATGTCTTACGACCATAGGGTAGTAGATGGCTCTTTAGGAGGGATGTTCCTAAGAAAGGTTGCTGATTATCTGGAACAGTGGGATACAGATAGAGAAATTTAGATATACCATTACCGGTAAATTAAATAGTTTAATAAGATTATTAAACCCTCACTTCAGCTGTCTGTAGTGAGGGTTTTTTTAGCACTTCTGAAAAGCTTATTATCTGCAGGTAGAGAGAGCCTTTTCCCCAATGTGTTCGGGATTATTGACATGTAATATCACTCTTTTTATAAAAATAATCTTGCTTAAGAACATTTCAGCTTTTACCTTCGCTAAAATTCTGCACTCATAGAATCTCATTTCATGAAAAATAAAATCGAGCAGCTCGTGGTCCGGCATTACCCAAATGCTAAAAATGGAGAAGAAATAACGAGAACTTATTTAGGTTTTCTTAAAGACGAATATAAATCTGATTTAACAAAGATGTTATTTGCTACATCCTTGTGTGCAGATGACATTAATGTGTCAACCGATTTCCGAAGAGTATTGTCCAGACCTTTTACTCTCGGAGGAATGGGAGGGCTGCCTTTTGCAGGTTTGACAGGTATAACGGCTTTTGCTCATCATATTCCTGAAGGAGGCGATGCTTTTATATTTTATGGACCACACATAGGTATAACCGATGATGGTAGTTTAGGAAAAATGAGACGTCCGGGGCAAAGGCACCTTACCAATAGTTGCGGTGCCTTAATGCTGGCTCTGGAAAGAATGAAAGATACCGAAGAAGTATATATCCCTGTTAATAGCGAAATAGACTATCAACAGACTTTGCTGGAAAGAAGCGTGATGCCTTTTAAACAACAAATTCTGGAGGCTGCTATTCCGGAAAAGGAAATTACCGAGGTAACTTTTAAGATTATTCATTCCAGACTTCATGATCTGGTAAGGATATCAAAAAATGAATTTAACTGCGAACGGGTCTTTTTGCTGGGCGGTATAATTGTTAATACAAGTCCGGAATTTTCTGACTATGTAGATGTTAAAACTTTTGAAGTGCTGAATTTGAAAAATTTAGAAGAGAAAAATCTTGTTTCTATTTTACAGACCGAAGCTTTTAAAAACTTATAAAAATATATCATAAATTAAGATGATTGTTTTACATTTAGAAATCTGATTTTTTTAATAAATAAAATAATAAATGCTTTTAGATTTTATTACCTGGAATCCTTCAGACAGTATTGTAGATTTAGGCTTTATCTCCATCAAGTATTATTCATTATGTTTCCTGCTTGCTTTTGTTTCCAGCTATATTGTGGTAAAGAAACAATTTGAGAAACGTAATATAGGAATAGAGGTATTGGATAAGCTTACTATTTATGTTTTTTTAGGGACGCTAATAGGAGCCAGGTTAGGGCATTGCCTGTTTTACGATTTTGCCTACTACTCTAAACATCCTTTAGAGATTATTTTACCTTTCACCTTTAATCCGCTTCGTTTTACTGGTTTTCAGGGATTGGCCAGCCATGGAGGCGGAATAGGCATTCTGCTGAGTATATATCTTTTCTCCCGAAATTATAAAATGAATTTGTGGTATCTGATAGATACTGTAGCTATGGTAGTTCCGTTGGCAGGTGGGTTTATCCGATTAGGCAACTTAATGAATTCCGAAATTATAGGAAAGCCCACAGATGTAAGCTGGGCATTTATTTTTGTGAAAGAAGATATGTTACCACGTCATCCGGCACAGTTATACGAGTCTATCTGTTACTTTTTGTTATTCTTTATATTGTATAGTATTAATAAAGAGCGTAAGAAGTTTGTAGGTTTCAATTTTGGATTTGTGATAACCGGAATTTTTATAGTTCGTTTCCTGATAGAGTTCCTGAAAGAAAATCAATCTGCGTTCGAAGCTGGAATGGCTATTAATATGGGCCAAATTTTAAGCATTCCGTTCATTTTGGCCGGATTATATCTGCTCTTTAGAAAGCAGGCGGCTCCCGAACAATAATCAATTAAGCAGAAACTAGTACATAAAAAAGGCCTGGATTTCCAGGCCTTTTTTATGTACTGAACAGTGTATAATCAAAAGGACATAAAAAAACCTATTTACCGGCCGATAAATAGGTTTTAATGAAATAAAAATATTATTCTTATAAAGAAGCTAAAACTTCGTTGTTTTTTACAACTTGGCTTTTGCCTTCTTTAGAGCGACTTCCGTTTTCAACGTTGCTTCCTTGTTTAAGGAATTGAACTTCTAAACGAGAAGTTGTTTTATTTCTTCTGTCTTTTCTTTTTAAACGCGTTACTGCCATGACACTTATTTATATATAAATATTTAGAGGTCGAGAGCGGATTCGAACCGCTGTACAAGGTTTTGCAGACCTCTGCCTAGCCACTCGGCCACCCGACCCTTTGTTTAAAGGAACGCAAAAATAGCAAAAAAATAATACATGTCAACTTATTTTAGAGATTTTCTTCTAATCTCCGAACAGCAAATAGCAGCTGCAATTCCAACGTTTAAGGATTCTGTATTTCCTATTTTAGGTATGGTTATGGAACGGTCTAGTAATGAGATGATTTCATCTGAGATTCCGTTGCCCTCGCTTCCTAAAATTAAAAAACCAGACTCTGGCCAATCTTCGTTGTAAATATTATTCCCGTCTAATAAAGTGCCAAATTTTGTCGACTGCTGTTTACTAAGGAATTCAGGTAAATCGGTGTAAACGATATTTACTCTGGATAAAGAGCCCATAGTTGCCTGTACAACTTTAGGGTTATAAGCATCTACGGTATTTTTAGAACATATTATGGTTCCAAAACCAAACCAGTCGGCAGTTCTTATAATGGTGCCCAGGTTTCCGGGGTCTTGTACTCCATCCAGCACCAGATTTATTCCTCTTTTGGTTTCGAGGGTGTTTAAATTAAATTTTGGTATTTCTACCAGAGCCAGTGCTTCCTGAGGAGTTTGAAGTAAACTTATTTTTTCCAGTTCCTGTTCGCTGATTTCAAAAATATTTTGTTTTTGAGATAATTTCGGCAAATTTGAAATGTCTTTGCTTAAGCAATAAATAGTATGAACAATATACTTTGAGGCCAAAAATTCTGTTATAGATTTTAAGCCTTCAACAATAAATAAGTTATGTTCTTTACGGAATTTTTTTTGTTGAAGAGACTTGATGAAACTTATTTGAGATTTTGAAAGCATACACGAATTATTCTTTTGTTATATTCTTGCTTTTAATACTTGTTTTAGGCTCATGCCGATCAACAAGAAGATTAAAAGAGAATGAATCTTTAATTACAAAGTTAGAAATAAATGGTATTGAAAATACTTTTTCGGACCAGGCATATTCTTATGTTTCTTTAGATATACGTCCGAATTCGCCTCTTAATTTATGGATTTACAATACATTTAATCCAAAAGGTAATAAAACATTAGGCGAAGCCCCACGCATTTTAGATAGCTCTTTAGTAGAAGTTTCCAGGTTACAGCTCCAAAAGTTCTTGAAAACCAAAGGTTTTCTGAACGCTAAAGTAGATAGCGAGATAGAGGTTCGTAAAAAAAGGGCTAAAATTATTTTTAATGCACAGCAAAATGAACAATTCAATTTCAGAAATGTAACTTTTGATGTTGAAGACTCCGTTATTAAAAATCTTTATTTAACCAGACGAACGGAATTTACGCGAATTAAAAACGGACATAGATTTGACGAGGATAGTATCGCTTATGAAAGAGATCAGATTTATCTGACCATGAAAAAGAATGGATATTATGATTTCGTACGACCTTATGTGAGAGCTAAAATTGATACGAATTTAAATAGCCGCCAGGCAGATATAGAAATTCAGATATTAAATCCTGGAGACAGTACACACCAAAAATATCATTTGGATAATACCTATTTAAGAATTCAGCCGACAAGTGCAAATTTAGCAGGACTTAAACCTGATACACTGCGGGTAGATAGTCAATATAAATTTTTTGATTATTCCAGATTTTTCAAGCCACGAAAGCTTACCAATTACATTTTTCTTGTAAACGGATACCCTTACGATATTTCTGATGTGGAACTCACTACACAGCGTTTGTTTGATCTGAATGTCTTTAAAAGTGTAACTGTGGATTTTATGAAGAGAAAAGATCAGTCAAATACTTTAATAGGTTTGATTGATATGATTCCGCTGAAAAAGAAATCAAACAGGATAGACGGAGAATATACTTTTAATTCCAGTATCACAGGTGTTAATGCAGGGTTGACTTATCAGAATAAAAATACTTTTGGCGGTGCAGAGGTGTTTGAAGTGAAATTTAGGGGTGGATTCCAGTTTGATAAAAATCTTGGTGGAAATCTGAGCGATCGTTTATTGAGTAGCGATTATCAGATAGGTGCCAGCCTAAACTTTCCACGCTTAATTACCCCGTTTAGAATTCCTTCCAATTCGAGAAACGGAATTCCAAGAACCAGAATTGCTGTAAACTACCAGATATATAATCTGCGTGAAAGTTATCTTCGAAGGGTTTTGGGGACTACATTAACTTACGATTGGGCAGAAACCAAATATAAAACACATTCGATTACCCCCATTAGTATTCAGTATGTACAGGGTAGAATAAGTAAAGATCTTGAAAATTATTTGATAGAGCAGGGGAATAGCTTTTTTCTTGCGACACTGAGGTCGCAATTGGTCGCCAGTTCTGCTTATACGTTTACCTATAACCTCTCGAGACTTCCTTCCCTAAGCAATTTTACTTTTTTTAATGGAACATTGGAGGTGGGAGGAAATACTGCTGCGTTGATTTCAAACCTGATTATTAAAGACAGAAACGATCTGGGAAATACCTTGCTGGGGGTGCCATACTATCAGTTTGTTAGATTAGATGGCGATTTGAGATTTTATAAAAGTTTGGGCGGCGAGCGCCAGCTGGTAACAAGGATAAATCCGGGGATTGGTTATTACTATGGTAATATGCCTTCTCTTCCATTTGATAAACAATTTTTTGCAGGTGGGTCCAGTGGGATTAGAGCCTGGCAGGCCAGGACTCTGGGACCGGGAAACTATAACCGCAGTTCTTTGGAATCAGATTCGGCAAGGCTAAGATTGAGAAATTTGGATCAGTTAGGAGATATAAAATTTGAGGGAAATATAGAGTATCGTTTCAAGATATTAAATGATTTCTTTGGCTCAAAAGTAAAAGGAGCAACTTTTGTAGACTTTGGGAATATCTGGAGACTGAAGGATAATCCTGAGTTTCCGGGATCTCAGTTTCAATTTGATAAATTATGGAACCAAATGGCCATTGGGACAGGATTTGGATTGCGTTTCGATGTGTCTTTTTTTGTGTTTAGGTTAGATGCAGGCTTTAAATTAAAAGATCCGCAATTCTCGGGATCCGATCAATGGATAGGAAAGTATTATTTTGACAGACAGGCTAAAAGGGAGTTTAAAAGCAGATACGCCAATACCAATAATCCGGACAGATATTCTACTACACAAATACAGTTTGGTATAGGTATGCCTTTCTAGAAGAGGTTTTTAAGTCCATCAAATATAGATTCCAAAAAGGTGGATATGGAAAGTCCTTTACTATAGTTGAAATAGAAATAAGCAACCAGGAAGAAAATAACAATACCAATAATCTTCCTGAACATATATCCGATTAAGATAAGTGCAGCAGGAATGATAAGTAGTACATACCAGCTAATTCCAATTGGATTTATTCCATCATTTGTTTTTCTGATATAATATAATTTAGAAATTGTACCGTTTTCATTTTCATGCTTTACATATAGGAATAACGACTTGTCAATCTCCATTTTGCTTGCTGCTATTCCGGAATGAAAATTTAAAATTTCTTTAAAACCATTTATACCAAAATTATAGGTGCCGTTTAATTTTTCCGAAGCATTGTCTAAAGAATCTTTTGCGATAATAATGAAGTTACTGCTTTTCTGAGGGTTTTCTGCCACTACAAAATTCTTTAAGCTAAACTCATTGAATGCACTTAGTTGAAGACTGGAAAATAATATACAAAGTGTAATAATTAATCGCATATTCATTTCTGTTAGGACGTATTTAAAAACAAGTTGGTATAAAAATCTGAAATTTTAATCTATAATGTGATAAATAATTACGGAATATTTTTTAACAGGCGAATTCGGTTTACAGAACAGGGTAGCAAATAGGAGCCAGTATACTGATTATTTGATATTTCAGATTGTGGGAAATAAAAAAGGGAAGCCTCATCAGGCTTCCCTTTAATTTTTTTAATATAAGGTGCGATTATACGGAGAAACTTTCCCCACACCCGCAAGTTCTGCTAGCGTTAGGGTTGATGAAATTAAAGCCTTTTCCATTTAAACCGTCAGAGTAATCCAGCTCTGTACCGGCTAAATAGAGAAAAGATTTCATGTCCAGGACAATCTTTAATCCGTTATCTTCAAAATTCTGGTCGCCAGTTTGAGCTTCGTTATCAAAGTCCATATTGTAAGACAAACCAGAGCAACCACCTCCTTTTACAGATACTCTTAAGAAATACGAATTGTCAAGACCTGCATCGTTCATCAACTCCTGTACTTTCTGTTTTGCTTTATCTGTGACTGTTACCATTTTATTTATTTTATTAAGTTTTTCGGAGGGATGCCCCCGGTGCACTAATCATTAATCGCCTAATTAGACCAGACGTTTAATTTCTAGTATTTTAATTAGTGATGAGATTTTTCAATCTCTAATGCAGGTAAACCGTTTTTAACACGATAGTCGTTAATAGCAGATTTAATGGCATCTTCAGCTAATACAGAACAGTGTATTTTCACTGGAGGTAAAGCTAATTCTTCTACAATATCCATGTTGTCTATTGCAACAGCTTCATCGATAGATTTACCTTTTAACCATTCTGTAGCCAGAGAAGAGGAAGCAATAGCAGAACCACATCCGAAAGTTTTAAATTTAGCGTCTGTGATAACGTTATTTTCATCAACCTCAATTTGAAGACGCATAACGTCACCACATTCAGGTGCTCCAACTAAACCTGTACCTACATTTTTTTTGCTTTTATCTAAAGTACCCACATTCCTTGGGTTACTGTAGTGATCTATAACTTTATCTGAATAAGCCATTTTATTTTAGATTTTAGATTTACGAATTCAGATTTTTAATCTGTATGTCGTAAATAATGTTTATACTCTTTTTTATTTAAGATTTTAGAATTTCAGAGTTTTAAATCGCATCTCGTAAATCCTAAATCATATTTCAATTAGTGTTCTGCCCACTCAATAGAATCAAGATCTATGCCCTCTTTAAACATTTCCCATAAAGGTGACAATTCTCTGAGATGGTTAACCGCTTTTTTAGTGTTTTCAATTGCGAAATCCACTTCTTCTTCTGTTGTAAACCTCCCTAAACCGAAACGAATAGAAGAGTGTGCCAAATCGTCAGAAAGTCCAAGATTCTTAAGAACATAGGAAGGTTCTAATGAAGCCGAAGTACAAGCAGATCCGGAAGAAACAGCCATATCTTTCATTGCCATCATTAAGCCCTCGCCCTCAACGTATTTAAAGGAAATATTCGTTGTATGAGGTAATCTGTGCGCTCTGTTTCCATTAACGTAAGATTCTTCTAATTCAAGCAGACTATTTTCCAGTTTATCGCGTAGTGCAGATAATCTGGTTGCTTCAGAATCCATTTCTAAACGACAAAGTTCACAAGCTTTACCCAAACCAGCAATTCCAGGAACGTTTAACGTACCAGAACGCATTCCTCTTTCGTGGCCACCGCCATCCATTTGGGAAGTAACCTTAACTCTTGGTCCTTTTCTTCTAACATATAAAGCACCAACACCTTTAGGTCCGTAAATTTTATGACCAGAAAGTGCAAGTAAATCAATTCCGTCTTTATTTACATCAACAGGGATTTTTCCAACTGCTTGTGTAGCATCCGTAAAGAAAAGAGCTCCGTGTTTATGTGCAATAGCAGAAATCTCTTTAACGGGTTGAACCACTCCAATCTCGTTGTTTCCATACATTACAGAAACCAGAATTGTCTGTGGAGTGATAGCTGCTTCTAATTTATTTAAATCAAGAAGTCCGTCGCTTTCAACCTCAAGGTAAGTAATATTCGCACCTAATTTTTCTAAATGCTTACAAGCATCTAAAACAGCTTTATGTTCGGTGTTTACAGTAATGATATGGTTACCCTTATCTTTATACATTTCAAAAACACCTTTTAAAGCCAGATTATCAGATTCTGTAGCACCAGAAGTGAAAATGATTTCTTTTTCTGAAGCACCAATTAATTTTGCTACCTGCTCTCTTGCATAGTCTACAGCTTCTTCCGCCGCCCATCCAAAAGCGTGGTTTCTGCTGGCAGCATTACCGAATTTATCTGTAAAATACGGTAACATAGTCTCCAATACTCTCGGATCCATTGGAGTCGTAGCGTTGTTGTCTAAATATATCGGGGTTTTTAACATCTTCATTAAACTTTTTCTCCCTACAAAGATAAGAAAAATAGTATTCAAAGAATATATATAATATCTATAGGCATATAGATAAATGGTCATTATAAAGCAATTTTAGGGCAGTTTTTGAATCTCTAAAACCGCTTTTTTATTTTAGATTCTAAGCTTGTACAAATAAATTTTAAAAACATTGTACTTTTTTGTGAAGAAAGATAATATTTTAATATATTTGCGCCTCTAAAATAGAGATTGAAAGGAATAAGAATATAATGAAAAAAGATTTGCATCCATCAAACTACAGATTAGTTGTTTTTAAAGATTTGT
>NZ_JBEBVH010000026.1:0-25092 GCF_040392825.1 Pseudopedobacter sp. | reverse complement strand
GTCGATTTCATCTTCGGTATTGTATTTCGAAAAAGAAAATCTTACAGCCGGTCTGTCTGGCGACGTACCAATAGCCGTTAAAACATGAGAGCCTATATTTGTACCCGACGAACATGCACTGCCCCCGGAAGCAGAAACACCACTAATATCCAGTTTAAACAACAACATATCAGCCATATCCATTTCTGGAAAAGAAACACTCAACACCGTATACAAGCTTCTGTCCTCATCTGTTTCACCATTGAAAGAAACACCAGGGATTTCCTTTTCTAATTGCTCCTTCATATAACTTTTAAGCCCTTGAATATATTGTTGCTGTGTTTCCATTTCTTCATAAGCCAGACTCAAAGCTTTGGAAAGTCCTGCTATACCATATATATTCTCGGTCCCACCACGCATATTCCTTTCTTGCGCTCCCCCATAAATCATGGGATTAATTTTGACTCGGGGATTAATATAAATAAAACCGACTCCCTTTGGCCCGTGTATCTTATGGGCAGAACAAGCAATAAAATCAACTTTTAATGTACTCAAATCATGCTTATAATGTCCAACGGTCTGAACAGTATCGCAATGAAAAACAGCATTGTATTGTTCACAAATATTCCCCACTCGTTCTATATTTGTTAAGGTGCCTATCTCGTTGTTTGCATGCATCAGAGAAACCAAACTTCTTTCGCTACTTTTAAGTAGTTGCTCTAACTGTTCGTAATCTATATTACCTTTCTCATCTACATTCAGATAGCTTATTTTAATACCGTTCTTTTCCAACATTTCTACTGTATGCAAAACTGCATGATGTTCCAAAGGAGAAGTAATGATGTGTTTTATCCCTAAATCGGCAACCGTTCTTCTTATGGCTGTATTATCAGCTTCTGTACCACTAGAAGTAAAGAATATATTTGCCGGAGCAGTGTTTAACAGGTTAGCAACATTTTTCCTGGCTTTTTCTATAATTGTTCTCACCTCTCTGCCATGAGCGTGTATTGACGACGGATTCCCAAAATTATTCTCCATTACATCTATCATTACCTTCTTCACTTCTTCATCTAATGGAGTTGTTGCAGCGTTGTCTAAATACACTTTTCTTTTCATAATTTATTTGACCCTTGAAAATATGCATCAAAATTACTGAATAAAACCTTTTGACAGTGGTAAAACTTTAAATGCCATGTAAAATTCTTAAATAACTATATTTGCAGAATATATCGAATTACTATGTCAAAAGAGTGGTTTCAGAATTGGTTCAATTCTCCATTTTATCATATACTTTACAAACAACGCGACAAAGAAGAGGCAGAACTATTTATTGATAATCTTTGCACATACCTTGAACCTGACAAGAATGCAACAATGTTGGATATTGCCTGCGGAAAAGGACGCCATTCTATTTATTTAAACACAAAAGGTTACGATGTAACCGGTATAGACCTTGCCTATAACAGCATAAGGTTCGCAAAACAGTTCGAAAACGACAAACTACATTTTTTCGTTCATGATATGCGCAGACTGTTTTACATCAATTATTTTGATTTCGCATTTAACCTTTTCACCAGCTTTGGTTATTTTGAAACCGAAAAAGAACATGTTAATGCATTAAAAGCTTTTTCTAAAGCTCTTAAAAGCGATGGAAAATTGATTTTAGATTATATGAACAGCCAGAAAATCATCAATAATCTGGTAGAAGAAGAAAGTAAAACGATAGAAAACATTAACTTCCATATTACACGAAGTGTCAAAAATGAAAAAATCGTAAAAACCATCAATTTTACTCATGATGATAAAAACTATGCTTTTAAAGAAGAAGTTAGTGATTTTAAATTGGCAGACTTTGAACGACTATTCTCTTTAGCAGGTTTAAAAATCGAAAAACTATTTGGCGATTACAATCTCAATGATTTTAATCCGGACAATTCTGACAGACTAATTTTTGTTTGCAACAAAATATGATAGATTCCATACTACATTTTGATCAAGAAATTTTCTTTTTCATAAACAAAACATTGGGTAATCCCATCTTTGACTGGATTATGCCCATCCTGAGAAACAAATATGTTTGGATTCCACTATACATAGCTATTATCGCTTTTTCAATAAGGAGATACAGACTGAAAGGTTTATACTTAATATTATTTTTAAGTGCTACAGTAGGCTTTGCAGATTTTACAAGCGCAAAGATTCTTAAACCTACTTTTGAAAGAGTGCGGCCTTGTAATGATGAAACTATAAAAGATATGGTTAATGCAAGAGTGGGTTGTGGTTCTGGTAAAAGTTTCCCTTCAACTCATGCCACCGATCATTTTGCAATAGCTGTATTCTTAATCGTAATATTTAGAAGGATGTGGAAATCAATAACCGCTATTGCATTGATATGGGCAGGACTTATATCTTTTGCGCAGATATACGTTGGTGTGCATTATCCAATAGATGTTACAGTTGGTGCAATATATGGTTCCCTCATAGGATTTCTGTTTGCAAAATTATACAACCGCTATTTTCTGTTAGAAACCCACGTAAAAACAAACTGATCTGTTTAAATTATTTTAAGCCATGAACTATTTATTCATATTTATATTAGCAGCCGGAGCGCTATTAGGTGGTTTGTCTGTGTTTTTTATTAAACAGGAAAATCCTAATCGCTTAAAGCTTATTTTATCGTTTAGTGGCGCATATCTATTTGCTATTACAGTACTACATTTACTTCCGGATGTATACGAATCTCATAATCATTATGTGGGTTTATTTATACTCGCAGGCTTTATATTACAAATTTTACTGGAACAATTTTCTCAAGGAATTGAACATGGTCACATTCACGCCCATGATCACGGAAAAGCGTTTCCATGGGGCATCATGATCAGCTTATGTCTGCATGCATTTTTAGAAGGAATGCCATTAACTTCAAGAGAACAAAACCATTTGGTATTCGGAATTGCTGTACACCATATACCGGCAGCATTTGCGCTGGGAAGCGTTTTATTGAGTAATCATGTAAGTAAAGGAACAACTGTAGCTTTAATAATACTATTTGCCTTAATGGCTCCTCTGGGATATTTTTTTAGTTTCATATTAAAGAGCGGCAGCATTATTGAAACCAACTACTACCAATACGTAATGGGAATTGTTATTGGTATTTTTCTTCATATTTCTACAACAATATTATTCGAGTCCAGCGTAGACCATAAATTTTCTGTTAAAAAGACATTTGCTGTAATAGCAGGGACTTTAATTGCATTAGCCGGATTTTTAATGCATCAACACTAAAAAGAAAACAGGAGTTTTCAACTACAGAACAAGCTCTTAAAAGTCAGCGAAAAGAAAGTGATGTGCCACTTTCTTTTCGATATAAGACGATTTAATAAATTAAGAATAATGTAGATTACCTATCAAATTTAGCCCCGTAATTTATCTAAAAGTTCACTTAGCAAACCTGCCTCCTGTTCTGTCAAATTCTTAGAAAGAATATCCTTTACGATTTCATCCATTCTGATTTTTTCCAGAATGTTCAACCCTTCTTGAGATATGGTAATATCTACAGCCCTTCTATCTCTGGCGCATACTTTGCGCTCCACTAATTGTTTGGCCACTAGTCTGTCTACAATTCGCGAAGCATCAGACATTTTATCCAGCATTCTTTCTTTAATCAGATTTACAGTTGCCGGATTAGGTATTTGTCCTCTTAAAATACGCAGCACATTGTACTGTTGAAGAGTTAGGTTGTACTTATCTAATTCTGCCTTAAGCCAATTATTCACCCAACCATAAGTATAAACAATATTAACAACGACTTTATTGAAGTCACTTTCAAAACGACGATTCAATATTTCCTTCTCTAGCTCCATTGTATCTCCATTTTTCAATTCATTTATAAGATTTTAGTAGTCAATTTACCGTCCAAAAATTTTTTTAATGAAGTACCATCACCATGTAATGTCCACACTTCACTTGGATTTACTGTTTCTATAGTTGTAAGGATACCTGTCCAATCTACGTGATCAGATATATATAATGACAAATCATTCCCCTTTTGCAAATACTCCCATCCAGAAGCGAAAACCCTGGCTACGCCAACCGCCCCTCTATAACTATTAAAAGTCAACGGAGGCAATAAATAAACCTGATTTTGATGATGTTGTTTTAATGATTTCCTATTATATAAATTATACGTCCCCAATTTGACACCATATTGATTATATAATTGATGTATAGAGAAAATAGAATGATGAACATGTACTACTTTATCCGGGCAATGCTTATTGATCAGATGAGTTATTCTTTGTGCTTTACCCAATCCATAGACACCTAAAAGGATGTTGGTCTTAATACTATTTAATTTTTTTATTTCTATTTCGGCATCCGGGTGACTGACATTTGGATTTGCAAAGGTACTTTCGGTAATCAACACATCGGCCACGGGAAGTTCGGTCTGCTCACACGTATCGTCATTTTGCAACTTATAGTCGCCTGTATAAAGATAAGTCGAGCCTTCGAACTCCATTAAGATCATTGCAGAACCTAAAATATGCCCCGCAGGATAAAACCTAAGTTTCACTTCATTTATTGAAAAGCTTTCTTTATACTGCTTTACAAAAAAATTTACAGCGGCTTTTTTCTTATACCTCAGAAGCATAAGATCCTTTGTAAATGCCGAACAATAAACGTTTCTATTGCCTCCCCTTGCATGATCGCCATGAGCATGGGATATAACTGCATTTGCTACAGGTAATTCCGGATCTAAATAAAAATCTCCATACCGGCAGTATAAACCCGCTTCAGTCTTCGCAAGAAAATCATCCTTTATCATTAATCAAATTCAAAATTTTCTCATGAATATTTAATACCTGAGTAATCAGCAACTCAGATTCATTATTGTAAACAATAAAAGTAGCCAATCTTTCTTTTTCTTCTTCTGGCATTTGCTTATTGATTCTTGTCAGCACTTCATCTCTAACCACACGATCTCTCTTCATTACTCTTTCTATTCTAAGTTCTAAGGGCGACGAGACAAGAATATTAAAATCACTTTCCAGATAAGACCCACTTTCGAATAATAACGCGGCTTCTTTTAATGTATATTGACTATTTTGCTTTTTTACCCACTGCCTGTAATCGTCTATAACAACAGGATGAACAGTAGCATTAAGTCTTTCTAAAACAGCGGCATCTTTAAATGCTATTGCAGCAATATGTTTTCTGTTCAATTCTCCGTCCTGATAAGATGCTGTCCCAAAAAGCTCCACTACTTTATCACGAATAGTCTGATTGTTGACCATTAATCTTTTTGCCTCAATATCTGCATAGTATACAGGAATCCCGAGCAATTCGAATATACTACTTACCGTGGATTTTCCACTACCTATTCCTCCTGTTATCCCTACCTTCATCTTTATTTACTTACCATGAAATCTACCTGTTGAGGATTGAGCCTGTTAATTTGTACAAATGGGTTGTGATTGACAATAATTACTGGCAAACGAGTAGCTTTCTTTTCTCTCCACAAAGATAAATCGACTGTTGCCGAAACATGGTTTTCATCTACCGAAGCATAGTCTGACAATGAGGACCAGGCATATACTTTCACAAATGACGGGACTAATTTTACCCGATAATAATCTGGATTATTCACTACTTTAATTGGAATATCAAATTCCTTTTCAGTAAACTCTTCTACTTCCAATTTAAATTCTACCCTATTTGGGAATATACTAATATTTGCTTCTTTAGCTTTTTTCAGGCTAATATTAGAAGATATACTGCCACTAATTCCTTTCATCCGAAAAGTGTCTGTATCCCAATGATCGATATCTTTTATAACATCTGCCGGACCTGTTATAGTTACATGCGAAGGTTTGAGTAATATTTCTTTAGACTGTCCAAATTGCTTTTTATAATCTAACTCGGCCTTAAATTTAACAGGAACGCGCTTCACCTTTCTTGTAGCAAAATCAAAAAATAATGTATCGGGTAATACTTTTATAATAGTTTGATTAGAGAAAAACTGGTTATTGATATCAGCCATTTGTTCTCTCATACTTACAAAATTCCTTCTTTCCAGAGAACTTAAGTCTACTTTAATATCTGATACCGATTTGCTAAGCTTGTTGAACAGCAATTGCCACCCTGTACCTCGAACTACCAAAACAACGGTATCTGACTGTAAAGGATAAAAAGCTTTATTTTGAGGCAAGCTTTTAAATGAAGCAATAGCTTTTACGTTATAGTCATAATTCATAGACAAAGAATAAATCAACCAGGCCGCAAAAGCTAAAGCAATACATGTAAAGAACATGCTTATTCTCTTTCTTTCTCCTAATGATAGTCTTATTAATGCCATTTATGAAAAATGTTTAATGTTTTTTGAATTATAACATTCAGAAATGCAATACGTTCAAAATTGCAAATTTAAAATTCAGCATTTATTTAAACTCTATTCAAAGATATGAAATAAAAAATGCCACTTCTTTGTTTTATGAAGTGGCATTTTTTTATTTTAAAACTGAATTTACCCATTCAAGCCCTTAGAAGCATCTAAAGAAACTGCACTCTTGTCAAAACGGATTTTTCCGCCACCTTCGGTTTCCAGAACAATTGTTGTTTCGTTTAAATCAACAATCCTTCCGTGAATTCCAGCTGTGGTGATTACTTTATCTCCTTTTTTTAATTCGGCAACAAATTTCTTATGATCTTTCGCTTTTTTCATTTGGGGTCTGATCATGAAAAAATAGAAAACCACTATAATTAATAACATTGGAAGGAAACTCATCATATCTCC
The DNA here is from genome assembly GCF_040392825.1 of Pseudopedobacter sp. Lineage (NCBI taxonomy): Bacteria > Pseudomonadati > Bacteroidota > Sphingobacteriia > Sphingobacteriales > Sphingobacteriaceae > Pseudopedobacter > Pseudopedobacter sp. Next base: position 18,320 of record NZ_JBEBVH010000026.1, on the reverse strand, counting down.
TGATGCTTGCAACAAAACGAAATTTAACAACATAATATAATTTTTATTATTTAACTATTTCACCTATTAAACGTACTACAGTTTCTGCCGGAACCGTATTAGCTCTAACAGTAACCGGTTTATCCTGAAGACCGCTTTTCCCGGTACTATTGAAAACCACTCTAATCTTTCCTTCCTTGCCTGGCAAAATAGGCTCTTTAGGCACTTCCGGAACTGTACAGCCACATGTTGCAGATGCATCAGAGATAATTAAGGGTGATTTTCCTTCGTTTACAAACTCAAAATCATAAGAGACTTTCTGACCTTCCTGAATCTTTCCAAAATCGTAAACATCTGTTTTGAATCGGATAACAGGAGCCTCTTCTGCATTTACATTTACGCTAACAGAATCAGTTTGCGTAGCAGACTGTTTGGCTGTATTATTACATGAGCTTATAACTATCGCTCCTGCTACCAGTAAAATATATTTTTTCATATTGTGTTTTAAATAAACAAATACAATTATACTAAGCCTCTACCGTATTTCCTTATTTTATTTTCAGCTTTTAATTCATTTAATATCTTGTCCAAGATACCATTGATAAAAACATTACTTTTAGGCGTACTAAATTCTTTCGCTATTTCCAGATACTCATTTATAGTTACTTTAACAGGAATACTCGAAAAATAAATCAGCTCTGCTAAAGCCATTTTCATAATCAGGATATCCATCATCGCAATCCGGTCTGCTTCCCAATTCTTTGTTTTGCCCGCAATCATTTCCTGATAAACACTGTCGTTCGCTAGTGTTTTATGAAAAAGATCTACTACAAACTCTTTATCTTCTATCCAGTTCGAACTGATCTGAGCTAACTTATTATCACCTCCTAAAGAATCAAAATTCTTCAGTGTCTTAGCTACCATAGCTTGAAGGACGTCCTGATCTACCTGCCAGTTTATATGTTTTTCCTCCAAAGCATTTTGTGCTAGTTCTGATTTTAAAATGACTTTTTTGAAGATGAACTTAATGATATCTTTATCTGAATGCAGATCATGTTCTTCTAAAGCCAGGTAATCTTTGTATTCCTGGGAATTTCTTAAAGTAACGAATAATGAACGCGCTAATTCCGGATCAAAATCCCACGAAATTTTATATTTCTTTACCGCCTGAACGTATTCTTCATTTTCTAAAAGAAGCTTTATAAAAAGATTATCTAATATTTTCAGATTAGGATTTAAATCTTCTGTTGATGGCAAATGTTTATTGGCTCTTTCTTCTGCATCAATATCTGCGTATTGAACTACATCATTAATTAAAGCCAATAGGCTGACATACATTTCATATACTTTGTCTATGCTAGAAAGCAGCCCTTTTTCTTGTTTCTTATAATCACTTCCTTCCGATTGCAAATACGCATACAGCGTTTGCATTACTTTAATCCTTAGATGCCTTCTATTCAACATAAATTTAAAGAACGATGGTTTTAAACCTTTTTATTTTGTATTTGGTGTGTATTTCTTCTATTAAAATGAAGATTTAATTTTCTTAATATCCTGGATTCTCTTTTCTGCAATTTTATCTGCAGCAATATTTGTAGGAATATTATCCTGTTTGGATTTTTTCAAAACCTGGAGTGTGGCATCATATATCTTCTCTGCCAGTTGCATAGTTCTTTTCTTAGAATAGCCTTCCAGTTCAGAATAACAATTAATTAACCCTCCGGCATTAATTAAATAATCCGGTGCGAATAATATGCCTCTATCTAAAAGTAACTGACCATCTCTTTTGTCATCGGCCAATTGGTTATTTGCAGAACCAGCAATAATAGAACATTTCATTTTATTGATGGTTTCAGGATTTACGGTTGCTCCCAGGGCACAAGGTGCATAAACATCAAAATCAATATCCAGAAGTCTATTATTATTTACAGCTTCTGCGCCATATTTTTTTGCTACACTAATCATTCGCTCCTCACTGATATCACTCACATATACCTTCGCATTTTCTATCCGTAACAAATTCACCAGATGTTCCCCAACATGACCTGTTCCTTGCACCGCTACGCTTCTTCCTGCCAAAGAATCGGTACCAAACATCTCTTTCACGCAGGCCTTAATTCCCATATAAACACCTTTAGCTGTAACAGGAGATAAATCTCCTGCACCTCCCAGTACTTCCGGAACTCCGGTTACATATTTGGTTTCCATTCTGATATACTCCATGTCTTTTGGACTGGTGCCTACATCCTGAGTGGTGATAAATGAACCATTTAAATTTTCGATAAATCTTCCGAAACGGCGCATCAGAACTTCCGTTTTATCATTTCGGCTATCACCGATAATAACGGCTTTACCACCGCCTAAATTCAGTCCCGTAATCGCCGCTTTATAAGTCATTGCTTTAGATAAACGCAGAACGTCATACAAAGCTTCTGCCTCGGTTTCATAAGACCACATTCTGGTACCTCCTAAAGCTGGTCCCAAAACAGTATTATGAATAGCGATAATGGCTTTTAAACCAGTATCTTCGTCATGACAAAAAACTACCTGCTGATGTTCAAAAGAAGCTAACTGGTTGAAAACTGAACTCTCTTCAAAACGGATCGATGACATATTATCTTTTGATATTTATGATTCGCCAACAAAAGTAGCGGTTTTTTTTTAATTTTAATATTTGAGGAATGAGATTTACGTATTGTAAATGAAATATAATTGAATATTTACACAAGTGATTCATGCTTTCGTCAAATCTAAAATCACGAAGGGTAAATCTAAAATCAAAAGACTACTTTTGTGATAATTAAAGATGAAAGACTTAGCCTATCTCAATAAATTCTTTTTAAAGTACAAATGGAAGTTGATTCCGGGTGTATTTTTTGTTATAACTTCTAATTTTTTTGCTGTAATCCCTGCTCAAATTATCCGGTTCGCACTTGATATGGTAACCGAAAATATTGCATTATACAGGCTTTTTAACGGATTTGAAAGACAGGAGATTCTTTATAAAATATTTGCATCGGGATTGTTGTTCTTTGGTGGACTGGTATTGCTCATGGCATTAATCAGGGGTATTCTACTTTTTTTCATGCGGCAAACCATCATATTAACGTCAAGACACATAGAGTTCGATTTAAAAAATGAAATCTATAATCACTATCAAAAACTAAACTTAGCATTTTTTCGGAGAAACAATACGGGTAACCTCATGAATCATGTGACGGAGGATGTAAGCAGGGTAAGAATGTATCTGGGGCCGGCAATTATGTACACCATCAATACGGTTGTTCTTTTTGGCCTGGTTATAACGGCTATGCTGGCAGTAAATGTAAAGCTGGCTTTACTAAGTATTGCTCCATTGCCTATTCTGGCGCTGATCATTTATCGGGTACATACCAAAATACATCACAAGAGTGAGAGAATTCAGGAGAGATTAAGCAGTTTATCTTCCTTTGTACAGGAATCTTTTTCGGGAATTAGGGTAATTAAAGCTTATACTCAGGAAAACAGGATCAGAGAGGGTTTCGCAAAAGAGAGCGAGGAATACAAGGAAGATTCCATGAGTTTAGTTAAAATACAGGCGCTGTTTTATCCAATGATGCTTTTACTGGTTGGTATAAGTACCATTATTACAGTATATGTTGGCGGATTAGATGTTATTAGCGGAAAAATAACAGCCGGAAATATCGCCGAATTTATTGTTTATGTCAATCAGCTTACCTTTCCTGTTTCCTCTTTAGGCTGGGTTACAACTTTAATTCAAAGAGCCGCTGCTTCTCAAAAAAGGATAAATCGGTTTTTACATACAGAACCAGAAATATTAAGTACAATAGAGCAAAGGCATATACTTGAAGGACGTATTGAATTCAGAAATGTAGATTTTATTTATCCAGACACTGGAATTCACGCTTTAAAAAATGTTAGCTTTTCTGTTAAGCCTGGAGAAAAACTGGCCATAATAGGAAGAACAGGCTCCGGTAAATCAACTCTTGCGAATCTGCTCCTGAGAATGTATGATGTAAGCGGAGGAGAAATCTTGATAGACGGAAAAAATATCAGGTCTTTAAATCTGCAGGATTTCCGAAGCCAAACAGGATTCGTTCCTCAGGAAGTTTTTCTTTTCTCTGATACTATTTCGAATAATATTGCTTTTGGACAAGACACCCTGGATATGCAAAAAGTAGAAGAAGCTGCTAAAAATGCATCTGTTTACAACAATATTATGGAATTTGAACATCAGTTCGAAACATATATTGGAGAAAGAGGCATTACATTGTCGGGGGGACAGAAACAGCGCGTGTCTATAGCCAGAGCTATTATTAATTCTCCGAAACTACTCATTTTTGACGATTCTCTTTCTGCAGTTGACACAAAAACAGAAGAACAGATTTTGCGCAACCTTGGTAAAATTATGCAGGGAAAAACCAGTTTAATTATTGCTCATCGTGTATCTACGATAAAAAATGCAGATAAAATTTTAGTTCTGGATGACGGCCGAATCATTGAACAGGGGACACATGAAAAATTAATGGAAAACCGCGGAACTTATTTTGAACTATATGAAAAACAACTTCTGGAAGAAGAGGTTTTATGAGTTACGCACACGCTAAAAAAACACTGAAATTTTATACAAATATTTAATAAACAGTCAGTTTTTTTTACTTTTTGCAAATTTAGTACGGTTAATATTTGGAAGTTTAGTTTTTTATTTCTTTATTTAGACAATCAAAACTTAAACAACTTAACACAGCATGGGAGATTACGAAAACAAAGAGAGAGAAGAGGTATTTTCGAAGAAGGTAAGAGCTGGAAAAAGAACTTATTTCTTTGATGTTAAATCAACGAGATCGAATGATTATTACATCACGATAACAGAAAGTAAGAAAAGGTTGGAGGATGGTATGTTTGTGAAGCATAAGATTTTCCTTTACAAAGAAGATTTCGAGAAATTCGCAGAAGGTCTTTCGGAAACAGTTGATTATATCAAATCTCACCAGGAAGTTGTTGAGAAAAGATATGAATATGCAACAGAAGATATAGCTCAGAAAACTGATGATGAATTTTCATTTGAACTTTAATTCATAGCTTACCTTATAACAAAGATACTAAGCCGCAAATTTTGCGGCTTTTTTGCTGAAAATAAACTCCCTTCTTGTTTCATATAAAATTATTTTGTATATATTTGAGAACGAATAACAATTTTTATAATGAACAATGGAACAGTAAAATTCTTTAATGCAACCAAAGGTTTTGGTTTTATTAAAGAAGACGGAACAGACAAAGAGTATTTTGTACACGTTTCGGGTCTTATAGACGAAATTTCTGAAAATGATCAAGTTACCTTTGACCTGAAAGACGGTAAAAAAGGATTAAATGCAGTGAATGTAAAATTGGCATAATTGCCAGTATTAGACATACTTAACATTTAGAAACTTTCATTTAAGCCATCGTCAAATATTTGCCGATGGCTTTCTTATTTATTACACTTTCTATTTTCTTTTACAAAACACCGGATCAAGCAAATTCTTGTGGGTATAGGCTTTTTTTAAAGTATACAATTCTCATAAGAATGAACATAAAGGACTCCACGTCTCTAATCTTACTTGTTAAGTATTTAACCAGTAAGGCTTCTCATGCAAAGAAATGTCTTTTCAAGAGTTACCACAATGACCTTTTCTTATAAAGAGTCTTTACTCCTCGGATATTTCTCTAATATTTGACTAATTATTATATAGTTTTTAAATGAAGATTACAGGGAAATAACAGGTAGATTAAAGGGATTTTTTCCGTATTATATCCGAGTGAGGTCCGTGTAAGGTCCCTGTAAAGTCTATGTTATAATAGGATTTATATGAGATAAGGCATTAATGAATAATAATCTCAAAAAGGACTGTGGACACGAATTTTTCGGTTCTTTAGCGGACTGTGTTTTCTAAGAATTCTAAGAAGACGATGCCGTCTCTCCCCTTCCCATTAGTTTATTTTACACAAAAATTTGCACTGTTTTCAGTGAAGAGCTAGTCCGATTATTCCATTTTTTTCTTGTATAGATTCCTTTCTTTCCTAAATACCTTTCCACACTTCGCTATTGTATGCTGCATTATTTCTCTATTTGGATTCTATATAATCCTGATACTTCTGTAAAACACTATACTTTTTGCGATATTTGCCATTATGGGATATAAAAGCTTAGCAGAATGTGTTAATGATCTGGAAAAACATGGTCACTTAATTAGAATCAAAGAAGAAATAGATCCTTATTTAGAAGCAGCCGCGATACATTTAAAAGTGTACGAACAAAAAGGTCCGGCACTTTTGTTTGAAAATATAAAAGGCAGTAAGTTTCCGGCAGTGTCTAATTTATTCGGAACAATTGAACGTTCCAAATTCATGTTTAGAGACAGTCTTGATAAAGTAAAAACCCTGGTGGATCTTAAAGGCGATCCTATGAAAGCTTTAAAATCGCCTTTTAAATATGCCGGTGTATCTTTAACCGCACTTTCTGCACTTCCCATGAGGGTTAACCATAATGCGCCAATTTCATTTGGAAAAGCAAAAATATCAGACATTCCTCCTATTGTTAATTGGCCCATGGACGGTGGCGCATTTGTAACAATGCCCCAGGTTTATACTGAAGATATAGAAAAACCTGGCATTATGGGTTCGAATTTAGGAATGTATCGAATTCAACTTAACGGCAACAGTTATATTCAGGACAAGGAAATTGGTTTACACTATCAATTGCACAGAGGAATTGGTATCCATCAGACTAAAGCAAATGCATTAGGACAACCATTAAAAGTCAGTATTTTCGTTGGAGGACCTCCGTCCCATGCACTTGCCGCCGTTATGCCTTTACCAGAAGGACTTTCTGAAACTACATTCGCAGGTGCATTAGGCAATAGAAGATTCCGGTATTTTTATGACAATGAAGGATTTTGTATTTCTGCAGATGCAGATTTTGTAATTACCGGAACCGTTTATCCTCAGGATAATAAACCGGAGGGTCCTTTCGGAGATCATCTCGGCTACTATAGCTTAATACATCCTTTTCCGTTAATGAAAGTTCACAATGTATATCATAAAAAAGATGCCATCTGGAACTTTACCGTGGTTGGCAGACCTCCGCAGGAGGACACGAGTTTTGGGGCGTTGATTCATGAAATATCCGGAAAAGCTATTCCACAAGAAGTCCCCGGAGTTACAGCTGTAAACGCAGTTGATGAAGCAGGCGTACACCCTTTGCTTTTTGCAATAGGTAGCGAACGTTATACGCCTTATCTCCAGGAGAGAAAACCACAGGAAATACTTACTCAGGCCAATAGAATTTTAGGATCAAATCAGCTTAGTTTGGCTAAGTTTTTATTTATCTGCGCAAAAGAAGATAATCCGCATTTAGATATTCATCATGTGGAAACGTTTTTCAAACATGTTTTAGAGCGAATAGACTTGACAAGAGATTTACATTTCTATACAAAAACCACCATTGACACATTGGATTATTCTGGTTCAGATTTGAATTCTGGTTCAAAAGTAGCTTTTACTGTTGCAGGAGAAATAAGGCGAAATCTAACTACAGAAATCCCCACTAATTTTAGGCTTCCTAATATTTTCAAAGGAGCTAAAATGGTACTCCCGGGAGTTATAACTATTGAAGGCAACAAGTATGAAAGTGAAAGGCAAGCATCTGAAGAAATTGCTGCACTTAATGAAATGCTGAAAAATGAAAATCTGGAATCTTTACCCCTGATTATTATTTGCGATGACGTAGAATTTACTGCTAAAAACTGGCAGAATTTTGTTTGGGTAACATTTACAAGAAGCAATCCTTCTCATGATATACATGGGATTAACTCATTTATAGAACATAAACATTGGGGGTGCAAGGGCCCGTTGATTATAGATGCGAGAGTAAAACCTCATCACGCGCCACCTTTAATAATGGATTCAAAAATCGAAAAGAATATTGAAAGATTATGGAGCAAGGGTGGTTCTCTATATGGTATCATTAAGTAGAGAACTGCTTTCCATAGCGTTTTACCTAAGCAAGTTATACAAGAAATAAATCTAATGGTCTTGCATAACTTGCTTAGCTTTTATTTTAGCTTATCATACTCCCCAAAACACCGGCAATTATTGCAAATATAAAAACCATGATATATAGACACAGTGCAATTATCATCAGTATTCCTATAAACCTATAATGAGCTTTTAGTCTGTTAAAAGCATAATCTAACGATTCCTGTTCGTTAAAATATAAAGCTTGCTTTATATAAGAAGCAAAATCATATAAGTATTTCGCCGGAAAATAATAAATCAATGCCACTACAATATAAATAACACCCAGCATTCCGCCTAAAGGAAAATATTTTTGCAATGCTACTGATCCGCTAACTGTAATAACAATACCGGCCAAAACCATAAGACCGGCCATAATAAACATTATTATAGCAATAAATTTTGCCCATTTTGCTGTTTCCGTCAGAAAAGAAGAAATTTCAACATTAATAATTAAACTTTCTTTTTTAGGCTGATCTGATTGAGGGTTATTGTCAAACTGTTCCTCTGGTGAATTTAAGTTTTCTTCCATTTTAATTTACAATTGATTGAGTTAAATATAGCTATTTTAAAATCGAAAGTAAATTAAAACAAAGACTTTTTATATTAGAGAAACCATTATCTTTGCGCCAAATTAGATAGCTGCTTAGTAGCACTAAAAATTACTTAATAAAACGAATTAGAATATGGCACTGCAGTGCGGGATTGTTGGTTTACCAAACGTAGGAAAGTCTACACTATTTAATTGTTTGTCTAATGCAAAAGCACAGGCTGCAAACTTCCCCTTTTGTACAATAGAACCTAATGTTGGTGTTATAACTGTTCCAGATGACAGGTTAACCAAATTAGCGGAATTGGTAAAACCACAAAGAATTGTTCCAAATACAATAGAAATTGTTGATATAGCTGGTCTGGTAAAAGGTGCTTCTAAAGGCGAAGGTCTGGGAAACCAGTTTTTAGGCAATATTAGAGCGACAAATGCTATCATCCATGTTTTACGTTGCTTTGATGACGGAAATGTTATCCACGTAGATGGTTCGGTAGATCCTATTAGAGACAAGGAAATTATAGATACAGAGTTGCAACTAAAAGACCTTGACACCGTAGTTAAACGTATTCAGAAAGTCGAAAAAATGGCTAAAACTGGTGGCGATAAAGACGCGAAAAGAACTTTTGAGATTCTATCAGTAGTAAAAAACCATTTAGAATCTGGTAAATCTGTAAGAACAGCTCCAATTTCTGAAGAGGACTTCGATTTTATTTCTGATTTAAGTTTACTAACTGTAAAACCTGTTCTTTATGTTTGCAATGTTGATGAAGCGTCTGTAAACACAGGTAATAAATATGTGGATCTGGTTAAGGAAGCTGTTAAAGATGAAAATGCTGAAGTATTAATTATTTCTGCCAAAATTGAATCTGAAATTGCCGAACTGGAAGATTACGAAGAACGTCAAATGTTTCTGGCCGATTTAGGTTTAACAGAATCTGGCGTTTCTAAATTAATTAGAGCTGCTTATAAATTATTGAATCTTTATACCTATTTTACGGCCGGTGTACAGGAAGTAAGAGCATGGACAATAACCAAAGGATTCACTGCTCCTCAGGCAGCTGGTGTAATCCACACCGATTTTGAAAAAGGTTTTATACGGGCCGAAGTAATTAAATACAATGACTTTGTAACTTTAGGTTCAGAAGCTGCTTGTAAAGAAGCCGGAAAACTTGGCGTAGAAGGAAAAACTTACGTTGTAGAAGATGGTGATATTATGCACTTCCGATTTAATGTATAAAATTTAAATTTGCACTTTGCATCCTTAGTTTAATGGATAGAATGTGAGATTCCGGTTCTCATGGTACAGGTTCGATTCCTGTAGGATGCACTCTAAAAACTCTCTTTTATTAGGCATTAATTTTGTGGTATTTTTGTTATAAAACTTAACCTAAATACACAAAAATTCATGACATCTATCAAGATATCAACCACTATTAATGCGCCAATAGAAAAAGTCTGGAAGTTCTGGACAGATCCAGAGCATATAAAACAGTGGAATAATCCTTCTCCGGATTGGCATACACCTCATGCTGAAAATGATTTAAGAAAAAATGGTACTTTCAACTTCAGAATGGAAGCAAAAGATAAAAGCTTTGGTTTTGATTTTTCGGGAATATATAGTAAAGTAATCAATTTTAAGGAAATAGCTTATACCTTGGGCGATCAGAGCAAAGTAGAAATCATCTTTTTAGACAAAAAAGGAAAGACCGAAATTAACGAAACTTTCGATGCTGAAAGTGAGAATGCTGTTGAAATGCAAAGACAAGGCTGGCAGGCTATTTTGGACAATTTCAGACAATATGTCGAACAACATTAACGTTTTATTTTAGTTGAACTAAGGACTAACACAACTAAATTCCAGGCATAAACCAAATATAAAATTATGAACCAATCTATTTATCCTTGCCTATGGTTTAATCAAAGGGCAAAAGAAGCTACAAAATTCTACCGTACTTTATTTTCAGATTCAGAAATTACTGCAGAAAACATATTGGTAAGTCTTATGGAAATAGAAGACCAGAAATTATTATTACTTAATGCCGGTCCGGAATTCGTTCCTAATCCTTCTGCTTCGCTATTTGTAAATTGTAAATCTGAGGAAGAAATAGAAAAACTATGCCTTAGTTTTACTGAAGAGGGCAAAGTATTAATGAAATTGGCCAGATATAATTGGGCTGAAAAATATGCCTGGGTAAAAGACAAATATGGAATAAGTTGGCAATTGTTCTATAAACCAGGTAAAGAAAGAAAAAAAATAAGACCTTCTTTTATGTTTCATGGTTCAAATGCAGGCCGAGCAAGTGAGGCCATAGGATTTTATACTTCAGTTTTTCCTAATTCCGGAGTAAAAGAAATTATCCGATATTCCGAAGATGAAAATCAAAATGTTAATTTTATCAAATACTCTGATATTTTCATTAATGAATTCGATATAATTCTGTTCGATAGCGCTCTCAAGTACAAATCACAACTGAACGAATCTTTTTCTCTTGTCATTGAATGTGAAACACAGGATGAAATTGATAAATATTGGTTAGAATTGAGCAAAAAAGGCTCAGAAGGGCGTTGCGGATGGGTAAAAGACCAATTTGGAATTTCGTGGCAAATAGTACCAAAGGTATTGCATGAACTGGTTTCTGACGAAATGAAAGCTCCAAAAGTAGTTAATAAACTAATGGGCATGGGTAAACTTAATATTCGGGAGTTAATAGAAGCATAACCATTTATTTTCCATATAAAAAAGGTAATTTTACTTATGCAATTTGGAAAAGTTAATAATCCGCAGGACATAGATTTTTCTATTCCTCAAGATCATCCGGATACCTTAAAAGTATTAAAGAACAGCAAGAATAAAGATTTCAAAACTTTTATTGGTTGCGCGAAATGGAATAAACAAGATCTTAAAGGCTTTTATCCAAGAGGGACCAAAGATGAACTGGCTTATTACTCAACACAATTTAATTGTATAGAGCTTAATGCTACATTCTATAAATCTCCGAGTAAAGAGCAGGTAAGAACATGGTATGATAAAACTCCTGCGCATTTTAAGTTTTTCCCAAAGCTTCCTAATACCATTAGCCATTTTAAACGATTGGTAAATACACAACAAGCAACGGAAGAATTTTGTGATGCAGTTGCTCATTTCGAAGAAAAACTGGGAATGGCGTTTTTGCAACTCCATGATAATTTCAAACCAAAAGATTTTGAGTCTTTAAAAAAGTATATTGAAAATTTTCCTAAAGTAATTCCCTTAGCTGTTGAGGTAAGAAATGCCGAGTGGTTTGCGGATCAAAAATTTACAGATGAATATTATGAAGTAATAAAATCTAACAATATTACTAATATTTTGGTGGATACCGCTGGAAGACGAGATATGATGCATATGCGCTTAAGCACTCCTACTGCTTTCATCAGGTGGGTTGGAGCAAACCATCCTTCAGATTATAATCGTTTAGATGAATGGGTTTCCAGAATTAGCCAATGGAAAAAAGAGGGTTTGGAAAACTTATATTTCTTTGTCCATCAGAATGTAGAGTTAGAATCTCCTCTTTTATCAGCATACTTTATTGAAAAATTAAATAAAGCGTTGAATCTGGATATCCAAATCCCAAAAACTTTGAATAGCAACAACAACGGTAAACAAACTACATTACTTTAAAAATAAAAAACATGAAAACGTTACTCTTAATTTTCGCATTATTCTTTGCTGCTCCATCAGCCGGTATTTACCAATTCAAAGATTTAAAAGATATTAACGGGAAGAAATTAGATCTTTCTAAATATAAGGGTAAAAAGATCTTAATTGTTAATACGGCCTCTAAATGCGGTTATACTAAGCAATACGAAGAATTGCAGCAATTATCCGAGCTGTTCAAAAACAAGTTAGTTGTCATTGGTTTTCCGGCAAATAATTTTAAAAATCAGGAACCTGGCAGCAATCAACAAATTAAAGACTTTTGCGAACAAACTTATGGCGTTAAATTCCCGTTAAGTGAAAAGGTAAGTGTTAGTGGAAATGATATGCATCCTTTATTTAAGTATCTAACATCTGCACCCAATCCAGATTTCACTGGTGATATTAAATGGAACTTCGAAAAATTTCTGATTGACGAAAACGGAAATCTTATTCATAGATTTAGGTCAGCAACGACACCTTTGTCAAAAGATATAACACAATACCTGTAATAAAAAGGAGCTCTCGAGAGCTCCTTTTTAATAAGTTTACATATCCCAATATTTCAACCGGGCTTTTTTAATATAATTTCTGATATCTAACGTAAATGCCGCCAGAAAATAAAATACTAAAGGGAATCCAACGGCTAAAAAAGAGGTATAAATAAAGAACAATCTAATTTTAGAGGAAGAAATATTAAACTTCTCACCTAAGTAAGTGCATACTCCAAAAGAGTATCTCTCAAAAAACATAAATACTCGCTGAATCATCTCTTTAATGTTTTAAGATTTTTATACCGAAAGCACAATTTAAGCATTTTTTCTGATTGCAATAAAAATTTTTTAAATGAATAAGTCCCTGACTCTCCGAAGACAGCGAAACTTTTAAACCTAAATTCCTGAAACCGTTAATAATCTGATTATCTTCTGCTTTAATACTTGCCAAAATAGATAACGCACTATCTTTATACGATTGATTATCCATATAATCGCCATAAAAAAACAGTATTGGTGAAATCGAATTGATGAGCAGATTGTCTATAGATCCGGTACCTATTTTTATCAAAAACTCTTTTATTCTTGGTTTATCAAAATTATAATGTTCAAACCAATATGGGTTAATTGTGAGATCGGTAAATAACAACCGGTAATCTTTCACGTGTTTTATTTCCAATAACCTCGAGAAAAGATGAGAAGATTTATAAATAAGTCCAGCAAATTCTGCAAGACGTATAGTTGGAAAGTTATCCGGCCTGGTTTTAGCAAATTTCCATATAAATTTATCCAGAGTCTTTAAATTATACTTATGTTGTAAAAACCTAAATTCTCTTTTTAAGATATTTGGGTACTCGTCTTCAAATTCGTCTTCTAAAAAACCTGCTACTCCAAAAACTAACGATTCTATCTGTTGCTGATCACTTTTATGCCTGGCAAGAATTTGCTGAGGAAGGTTTTTAGCCAGCATTTCAAATGGTTGCTGATTTACTTTAAAACCAAAGTTTCCCGCCAATAAAATGTAAAATGTATCTTCCCAGCTTCCTTTTGTGTAGCTGTAAATATGCCTGATAGTTTCTGATTTATAGGTTAATCTCTCTACCAAAATCCGGTCTATCCAGGCTTTATAAGTAAAGTCATCTATCTTATGAATATCTTCCTGACAAGGAATCCAATGTTCATTATTTCTAAGTTTCTCTATTTTTTCTATCAGTTGAGGCTCTATAACCGGCTTTAGTTCCAGAGCTGGAATCTTTGTGCCGTCTATCCTAGAGATGTCTATGTCGTTTTGCCAGACAACATGCAGAATAACATTATCATAAGATTGATCTGTCTGATGGTTATGCCTGTTCCAATCAGAGGCTAGCACATGAATTTCTACAGACCCGACCCAAAGTGTGTCACCAATTTTTATTCTGGCCTCATAAAAATCGGGACCTGCATTAGAATTATGATATCCTGGTGAAATTACTTCAATAAACTCACCTAAGCTTGTTTTTAAGCCTTTAAAGGGAAATAATTTATATTTCCAGATATAATGAAGGATGTTTTCTTTTGAAACCATCCTTTAAATTAATCAAAATATTTCTTTTAAAAATATTTTGTTTCTAAAAACCAATTTTTGAAAGTTCTTTGGCCATTTCTATCTGGACCTTTTGCGCTTCTTCTCTGGCTCTTTCCGCAAAATCTTCACCTGAAGAGGCATAAATAATTGCTCTTGAAGAATTAACTATCAAACCGCAATCTTTGTTCATTCCATATTTACATACCTCTTCTAATGATCCGCCTTGTGCGCCAACTCCAGGAACGAGCAAAAAGTTATCCGGAGCCTGTTTTCTGATAGCTAAAAAACCTTCTCCTCTTGTTGCTCCTACTACATACATTAATCTGGATGCATCAGCCCATTCACTGGATTTTTGGATAACATGTTCAAAAAACTTGCTTTCTCCATCTTTCAGCTGTTGAAAATCATGACTTCCTTCATTAGAAGTCAAAGCCAATAAGATTACCCATTTATCGGTAAAACTCAGAAAAGGTGTAACCGAATCTTTCCCCATATAAGGTGCTACCGTTACAGAGTCAAAATCCATTTCCGAAGATTGCGGATCAAAAAAGGCTTTCGCATACATTGCAGAAGTATTCCCGATATCTCCACGCTTTGCATCTGCAATAGAAAAAGTATCTTTAGGCAAAGATTTATAGGTATCAATTAAAGACTTCCAGCCCTGGATACCATTACATTCATAAAAAGCAGTATTAATTTTATAGGAAATACACAAATCTTGTGTAGCATCAATAATCTGCTTATTAAACTCCAGAACAGGATTTTCATATTTCAACAAGTGTTTAGGTATCTTATTAAGATCGGTATCTAAACCCACTGCTAAGAAGGATTTCTTTTTTTTTATTTGATTGATAATTTCTGCCCTGTTCATTTTATAGAGTACTTTTTTTAAACGGTTCAAAAATACAGAATAAGAAACAAAAAAATATTTTAAAAAAAATTTGACATTGGTTTTTTAATTGCCTAAAATTGCACAGGAAATCTCAATTTATCCTTAATCTACGTTATTAATTAAAAGTCTCAATTATTTGAAATAGGTTTTAGCAATTAATTACTACTTAGGGTAAATCTATAAAATAAAAAATCCTTGAAAATTCATTTTTAATGTTTGATATAAACGAATTGAACGACAAGCTTGTGTCAGAGCTTCGTGAAATTGCTAGAACGTTTGGTATAAGCAATGCTGATGACCTACGAAAAGCAGAATTAATTGCAAAAATTAAAGAGCAGCATGAATTGATTAATGCAGCGAAATCTGCCGGTGCTGTAGAAGAAATCAAAGAAGAAAAACCAAAGAAAAGAGCTCGTACAGTTAAAACCACTACCACAGTAGAGGAGGTAAAACCAAAGCCAAAAGCGGTAGAAGCTTCGTTATTTGATAATCCTGCAGAGGAAACTACAAGTGCTCCTGCTACAACAGAAAAAAGACCTAGAAAAGTTGTCGCAGCAAAGGAGACACCAGTTTCGGCTCCGGAAAGTGTACCTGCAGCTCCTGTTAAACTGCCTGCTGAAGAGGTTAAACCTGCAGAAGCAGAACGCCCTCAGCAACAAAAACCAAACAATGGAAAAAGAGCTCAGGACTCAGTCTTTGATTTTGATAATGTCATTACTAACGAAGGTGTGTTAGAAATCATGCCTGACGGGTCTGGATTCTTACGCTCTTATGATTATAATTATTTGACTTCTCCTGATGATATATATGTATCTCAATCTCAAATCAAATTATTTGGTTTAAAGACCGGAGACACCGTGAGAGGAAGTATCAGACCTCCTAAAGAAGGTGAAAAATACTTTCCTTTAGTTAGGGTAGAGTCTATTAATGGTCGTGTTCCTGCCGAGGTAAGGGATAGAATTCCTTTCGATTACCTTACTCCGCTCTTTCCTTCGGAAAGGTTGAATTTATTCACTAAACCTGGTGATTACTCTACCAGAATTATGGATTTATTCACTCCTATCGGAAAAGGGCAGCGTGGCTTGATTGTAGCACAACCAAAAACAGGTAAAACTAATCTTTTAAAAGAAGTTGCAAACGCAATTGCGGCTAACCATCCGGAAGTTTACCTGATCATTTTATTGATTGACGAACGCCCGGAAGAGGTTACTGATATGGCAAGAAGCGTGAGAGCAGAGGTTGTTTCTTCTACTTTTGACGAACCTGCAGAACGCCACGTAAAAATCGCTAATATTGTATTAGAGAAGGCTAAAAGAATGGTCGAGTGTGGTCACGATGTAGTTATCTTATTAGATTCTATCACTCGTTTAGCTAGAGCTTACAATACGGTTGCTCCTGCTTCTGGTAAGATTTTATCGGGTGGTGTTGATGCAAACGCATTACACAAACCTAAACGTTTCTTTGGTGCTGCCAGAAATATTGAAGATGGCGGTTCTTTAACTATCTTAGCTACAGCTCTAACAGATACCGGTTCAAAAATGGACGAAGTTATCTTTGAAGAATTTAAAGGAACAGGTAATATGGAGCTTCAGCTGGATAGAAAACTATCTAACAAACGTATTTTCCCTGCTATTGATATTACTGCCTCAAGCACAAGAAGAGACGACTTGTTACTAGATAAAGAAACACTTCAAAGAGTTTGGATCTTAAGAAACCATCTTGCCGACATGAATTCTCAGGAAGCGATGGAATTCTTGTTAACTCAGGTAAGAGGTACAAAATCTAACGAAGAGTTTTTAGTTTCTATGAACAGCTAAAACAAAGCAATCAAAATATTATGGCTAAAGAAATAATAGGAAAAAACCTTTTATTTCTTTAGCCTTTTGTATTTTTATACATTATGATTAAAAAGCATATTCCTAACCTTTTAACTTCGGCAAACCTGTTTTCGGGCTGTATAGGCGCTATTTATGCATTCCAAGGCGATTTAAAAACGGTAGCTTACTTTGTAATTCTATCTGGGATTTTTGATTTCCTTGATGGCTTTGCTGCCAGATTGTTAAATGTTAAATCGGACATAGGAAAAGAACTTGATTCTTTGGCTGACGTAATCAGTTTTGGCTTTGTCCCCGGAATTATCTTTTATCAATTATTAAAAACAGAAAGTGCTTCCTTCGTTCCATATTTAGGGTTTATAATTACGATATTCTCCGCACTACGGTTAGCTAAGTTTAATTTGGATACCAGACAGACAGAAGATTTCATTGGCCTTAACACACCTATGAACACTTTCTTTGTCATATCATTACCTTATATAATAGACGACAATCCTATGGTAAGCAATCCCTGGTTTCTTTGCGGGTTAATTGCTGCTCTTTCCTGGTTATTAATTTCTGAGCTTAGGTTATTTTCCATGAAACTGAGTGGAGACCTTTCATGGAAAGCAAACAAATACAGGTATTTATTTCTTATATTTTCTGTTATAAGCCTGATTTTCGGGGGATTTTCAGGGATACCAATAATTTTATTCCTCTATTTGATCTTTTCCCAGTTGCATTACAGCAATTTGAAACGAACAGCAAAGTTATAGATTAGCGGAAAGTTCGTTTTTCTTAATTTCTAAACTTTGATATGCAGAATCAAAAATACCACAAAGTCCATCAAAACTTGCTTTAATTATCTCGTAGTTTTCTTCTGCTCTTGCCTGATGTTCTATATTTGCCATCTCCTGTTGCTCTGTATGCAAACCAATAAAAGCTAACGTTGGCTTTATTTTATGCGAGACCTCTGCTATTTTTTTCCAGTCTTTTTCTTCAAAAGCTTGCTTTAAATTAGCTACGTAACCAGGTGTCTGTTGCAGAAATATATCAATCATTTCTATAATAAATTCTGCATTTCCGCCTGCAACTTCGTCTAAATAAGACAAATCAATTTTAACGTCTTGATTTAAGCTCATATTTTTTCTTTTAATTTCCTAACGGAAAGTTTATCCTTACATTCTTTATAAAGTTCTTTTACGGATTTTTTCAGAATTGGATGTATAAAATTTGGAAAAATTTCATTTAATGGTTCCAGAACAAACATGCGTTCCGGAATAAAGGGGTGCGGACTGG
>NZ_JBEBVH010000025.1:0-25144 GCF_040392825.1 Pseudopedobacter sp. | reverse complement strand
CATCCATCAAACTACAGATTAGTTGTTTTTAAAGATTTGTCAAATGACTATGCTTTCATAACAAAGTCTTGTATTGATACTAAAGAAACAATTAAATGGGAAGACGGAAATGAGTATCCATTGGTAAAATTGGAGATTTCTCACACTTCTCATCCATTCTATACTGGTAAGATGAAATTGGTAGATACTGCAGGGCGTATCGATAAATTCAGAAACCGTTATTCAAAAAAATAATAGTAGCTTAAAAAGATATTTTTTAAAGTCCCGGCTTGTATGTCGGGACTTTTTTTGTTTTTTTGCACTATGAAAGTTATTCTTTTTGATGACTCTAACAGGAATGCCCTATTTCCGTTAACATTAACCCGGCCAGTTGCAGATATTAGAATTGGCATACTCAAAATACATGAAAAGTGGTCTAAATATTTAAAAGCAGAAGTTTCTTTTAAAACAGAACCTTATTTGCAGGAGAAATTCCCTTTTAGTACTTCGGAAGAGAATATCTTTATCAATGGATCTGTTTTGCCTGGCGATCAGATTTTGGAAGCAATAGACCGCTTGCAGGAAGGCGAACTGCTTTATAGTGGTGAAATGTTGTTAGCTGCTAAAATAAACGGCTCGGAAGCTGAAAATTTTGACTGCTCTTTGTCTGGGACATTGAATAAAATAGTTTATTCCGGAGAGTTGCTTCAAATTAAATATCCCGAAAATATTTTTTCTAATAACAGTCAGCAGATACAGGCTGATTTTGATTTGCTTACCAAGGGCAGGAGTTCTGCAAACCTAAGTAGTACCAATGTAATT
The DNA here is from genome assembly GCF_040392825.1 of Pseudopedobacter sp. NCBI lineage: Bacteria > Pseudomonadati > Bacteroidota > Sphingobacteriia > Sphingobacteriales > Sphingobacteriaceae > Pseudopedobacter > Pseudopedobacter sp. The sequence continues at coordinate 24,343 of NZ_JBEBVH010000025.1, read as the reverse complement.
ATAGGGGACAACATATTTGTAGAAGAAGGAGTAGAAGTAGAATGCTCTAATCTTAATACCAAAAATGGTCCTATATATTTAGGGAGAAACTCGCAGATTTGGGAAGGTTGCAATATAAGAGGTAGTTTTGCGCTTTGTGAAGATTCTCAGGTGAAAATGGGAGCAAAGATTTATAGCGGAACCACGGTAGGTCCTATGAGCAGGGTAGGGGGTGAGATTAACAATGCCGTTATATTTGGGTATTCGGCAAAAGGCCACGATGGGTATCTGGGAAATGCAGTGGTGGGTGAGTGGTGTAACTTTGGCGCCGACGCTAATAATTCCAATATGAAAAACAATTACGCAGAAGTGAAAATATGGGACTATACCACAGAGCGATTTAGAAGAACGGGTTTGCAATTTTGTGGGTTAATAATGGGCGACCATTCTAAATGTGGTATAAATACAATGTTTAATACAGGTACTGTGGTAGGTGTAAGTGCAAATATTTTTGGTGCTGGTTTTCCCAGAGTGTTTATTCCCGACTTTTCCTGGGGGGGCGCTCAGGGCTTTGAACATTATGCCTTAAATAAAGCCATTGAAACTGCTAAATTAGCATGCGAAAGAAAAGGAAAAGAGTTTAATAGTACAGATGTAGATATATTTACTCACTTATATAAATTAACAGAAAAATCAAGAAGGTTTTAAATATGAGAAAGAAAATTGTAGCGGGAAACTGGAAAATGAACAAAGATTACTCGGAAGGTCTAAGTTTATTTTCAGAGGTTTTAAATATGGTTAAAGACGAAGTTCGTGGTGAACAATTGGTAGTAGTTTGTGCTCCTTTCATTCATTTGAATAGTTTGTCAGGTTTGGCTAAAGGTTCAAGTCAGGTTTTCGTAGGAGCTCAAAACGCTCATCAGGAAGCTTCTGGTGCTTATACCGGAGAAATTTCTGCTGGTATGTTGTCTTCTATAGGTGTAGAATACGTGATTTTGGGGCATTCTGAACGTCGTCAGTATTTTGGAGAGACAAACGAACTCTTAGCTAAAAAGACAGATGCAGCTTTAAAAAATAATTTAAAGCCTATCTTCTGTATTGGTGAAACTTTGGAAGAAAGAGAAGGCGGTAAACACTTTGATATTATTAAGTCTCAGTTGGCAGAAGCAACCTTCCATTTATCTGCAGAAGATTTTTCGAAGCTGGTAATTGCTTACGAACCGGTTTGGGCTATTGGAACAGGGGTTACCGCAAGTTCTGACCAGGCACAGGAAATTCATGCCTTTATCAGAGCCGAAATAGCATCTAAATACGGAAAAGAGATTGCAGATGATATTACCATATTGTATGGCGGTAGCTGTAATCCTAAAAATGCAGCGGAATTATTTGCTCAGCATGATATAGATGGAGGTTTAATTGGTGGAGCCTCTTTAAAATCTAGGGACTTTGTAGATATTGTTAAAACATTCAATAACTAAAAACCTATATTTGTGAATTAATTAAACTTACGATTGGTAAAATAATCGTAAGTTTTTTTTTGTCCCGAATCAGATAAAATGAATTATTACGAACTGAAGTTTAAGTTGGAAGACGAACAGGATTATCGTCAGGATTTGCTTATAAACGAATTGGCCGGCATTGGTTTTGATACCTTTGAGGAAATCGAAAAAGGATTTAGTGCTTTCATTTCCGAATCTGCATATAATGCCGAATTGCTGGAAAGTGTTTTGCAGTCTTATCGAGAAATGTTTGTGTTTTCTTACGAGCAAATTTTTATTCCGCAAAAAAACTGGAATGAGGTGTGGGAAAGTAACTTTGAACCTTTGGAAATAAAAGGACAGGTTTATATCAGAGCTACATTTCATGAGCCTAAAAATACTTTTCCTTACGAAATAGTGATAGATCCCAAAATGGCTTTCGGTACAGGACATCACCAGACAACAACTTTGATGATGGAATGGTTGCTTGAGACAGACCTTAGTAATAAAAAAGTTCTGGATATGGGATGTGGTACAGCTATTTTGGGAATATTGGCATCAAAACTTGGAGCAGCAGAAATAGACGCTATAGATTATGATGATGTATGCTACTTAAGTGCAAGAGAAAATGCAGAACTAAATAAAATACAGAATCTGGTTGCCTATTGCGGATCTAAGGAAGTGATTCCTAATAAGCTGTATGATATAATCCTGGCTAATATTAACAGAAACATTCTTTTAGACCAGATAAGCAGGTATTCTGAAGTGCTGACGAAAGGCGGACTACTTTTTCTAAGTGGTTTTTATGAAGAAGATATCAATGTTCTGGTAGACGAATGTAAGATGAGTAATTTGGAGTATGTCCACCACAAAAAACTAAATGAATGGGTTGCTGTTAAATTAGTTAAATTATGAGGGTACATTTTATCGCTATTGGTGGAGCGGCAATGCATAATCTTGCTATAGCATTGCATTTAAAAGGTTATCAGGTAACAGGTTCGGATGATGCTATTTATGAACCTTCCAGGACAAGGTTAGAACGTCATGGCTTGTTGCCTTTAGAATTCGGATGGTTTCCGGAGAAAGTTTCTAAAGAGTTGGATGCGATTATTTTAGGAATGCCTGCGAAAACGGATAATCCTGAACTGATAAACGCTCAAGAGTTAGGAATTCCGGTTTATTCTTATCCGGAATATATATACGAACAATCGAAAAATAAAACCAGGGTAGTTATTGGGGGTAGTCATGGTAAAACTACGATTACATCTATGGTTTTGCATGTATTGAACCACCTTTCTCTAGACTTTGATTATTTGGTTGGTGCCCAGATAGAAGGCTTTGAAAATATGGTTAAGCTTTCTGATGCACCTGTCATTGTTATAGAAGGAGATGAGTATCTGGCATCTCCTATAGATAAGAGACCTAAATTTCATCTTTACAAGGCGCATATTGGCGTTATCAGTGGAATTGCCTGGGATCATATCAATGTTTTTCCAACGTTCGAAAACTATAAAGATCAATTTTCAATATTTATAGATACGATTCAAGAAAAAGGAACGTTAATCTACTGTGAAGAAGATAGCGTATTGTTGGATTTAATTGAAAAACATAAAATTCATAACAAAATAAAATTTTTGCCGTATAAAGCTTTAGACTCTGAAGTTAAGGAGGGAGTCACCTATTTGAAATTAGATGAGGAGGATTTAAAGATTAATGTATTTGGGCATCATAATTTAATGAATTTGAATGCGGCAAAGCTTATTTGCAATGAGCTGAAAGTTAGTGATAAAGAGTTCTTTGAGGCCATAAGCTCATTTAAAGGGGCTAATAAGAGGTTAGAGAAAATTGCGGAAGATTCCGACACCATTATTTTCAGAGACTTTGCACATTCTCCATCTAAATTAACTGCAACCATAGAAGCAGTAAAAAATCAGTTTTCTGATAGGGATTTAGTAGCGTGTATAGAATTGCATACGTTTAGTAGTGTAAACAAGAATTTTATTAAAGAATATAAAAATTCTATGCAACAAGCCGATTTGAAAATTGTCTTTATAGATGAAACTAATTTGATGCAAAAGAAAGTTTCTCCGATATCTGAGAGAGAGATAAAAGAGGCTTTTAAAGATAATGATATTCTTTATTTTACAAATTCTTTGGTGTTGGAGCGATATTTGTTGGAATTAAATATTCCGAAAAAATATAATATACTATTTATGAGTTCTGGAAATTTTGGAGGTATTGATTTGGTTACAATGACAAAAAAAATATTGAAAAACGAAAAAAAACGTTAATTTTATAAAACGTTAAGCATTAGCATAAAAAACACATTTGAAATTTAGTATTGGTTAAAAAAATGAAATTATTAGGTAAAAAAATTAGACTTTTAAGGCATCAAAGAGGATGGAGCCAAGAAGATGTATCTAAACAGCTAGATATTTCTATCCCAGCATTCTCAAAAATCGAAACAGGAATTACTGATGTAAATCTGTCTAGATTGGAACAAATATCAGCCTTGTTTGATATGTCTGTTGTAGAACTTTTAACTTACAACGATCCTGAGCAGGAAGTGAAGTATGCTTCTGACTTAGAAGTTGCAACTAAGAAGCTGCAAGAGAGAGATGCAGAAGTAATAGAACTTCAAAAGAAAGTTATTGAATTATACGAAGAAATCAGGGGAATGAAATCTTATGTTTAAATAAGATGTTAATCATTCCTGATTTATTCTATACTAAAATCCCTGGAAGGAACAAGACTGTTTCTTCTTAGGGATTTTTTTTGTTTTTAAGTGGAGTGACTGGCCGAGTATGCATTTGGTCATGCGGACTTCCTTTGGAAAAGCATCTGAAAAATGAGCTAGCGGTCTACTTCTCCAAGAACAATATCTATAGATCCTATTATTGCTATTAAATCAGCGATAAGGACGCCTTTTGAAATTTCGGAAATGACGGAAAGGTTATTAAAGCTGGGGCCTCTCGATTTTATTCTGAAAGGCTTATCAGATCTACCGTCTGCAATAAAGTAAAAACCTAATTCTCCTTTTGGATTTTCAGCTCTGATATAGAAATCCTGAGCCTTAGGTGTAATCTTTTTAGGTAATTTTGCTCTCGGGTCAAAATCAGGAGTTCTCTTATATTCTTTAGTTAGCTTTTCTAAGCACTGCTCAATGATTTTCAAAGACTCGCCAATTTCATCTATTCTTACCTTATATCTGTTCCAGCAATCACCGGCTACACCTATCTCTCCGGTAGCATATGGTATATCGAAGTCGATTTCGGGATAGACCGAGTATTCATCAACTCGTCTCAAATCATATTTCAGACCCGAGCCACGTAAGACAGGGCCAGAACATCCATAATTAAGAGCAACATCCAAAGGTAGTACGCCTACATTGGCAGTTCTGGAAATAAAAATCTGATTATCCGTAAGTAATTCATTAAGTTCTTTCAGCTTAGGTTTGAAATAATCAACAAACTCCTTACACCTTGTCTCGAAGCCAACAGGTAAATCATAGAAAAGCCCGCCAACCCAGATATAGTTATACAACATCCGGGCACCAGAGGCCCACTCCAGCATGTTCATGATATGTTCGCGATCTCTGAAACACCATAAGAAGGGAGTGAAAGCTCCTATGTCAATACCATAGGTGCCAACAGCAATAAGATGTGAAGCAATCCTATTAAGTTCGCAAACTAAAACACGTATATATTCAACTCTTTTTGGTATATCTTTCTCTATTCCCAGCATTTTTTCAACGCCCATAACAAAAGCATGGTTGTTGTTCATCGATGCCAGATAATCCATCCTATCTGTATAAGGGATAATTTGGTTATAGCTAAGTGCTTCGCCATGTTTTTCAAAACAGCGATGCAGATAGCCCAAATGAGGAATTACTTCTTTCACGATTTCGCCATCAGTAATTAATTCCAACCTCAATACGCCATGTGTGCTTGGATGTTGTGGCCCCAGATTAAGAACCATTTCTTCCGAGGATACGGAGTTGATTTTATGCTGATATCTTTCGAAAGCTTCGGTATACATAGAAATAAGGCTAAAAATCTATTTTAATATTTTTATATGTTTCGGCATTTTTATAATCTTTTCTAAGGGGATATCCCTGCCAGTCGTCTGGTAATAAGATTCTTCTTAAATCGGGGTGCCCTTCGAAGAAAATGCCCACCAGATCGAAAGCTTCTCGCTCATGCCAGTCGGCTGTGCGCCAGACAGAGGATACGCTTTTAAAAACCGGCAAATTTTGCTCGCTTCGATCGTTTTCCTGAACAACCTTTAAAACTATCTGGTGTTTTTTTATAATCGACGACAAATGATAAACTACCCCAAACTTCTTTTCTTCTATACCATAATCTATTCCGCTTAAACATGCTAAAAAATCAAACCAGGTGTTTTCATTATCTCTAAGTTCCAGACAAACTTCTATCATCTTATCCGGATTAATAATTAAAGCAGGTTGCAAACCGGTAGTCTCTTCTCCAAAAATTGCATCGCTACCTACTTTTTCAATAATTATCTGTTTGATTTCTTCAAATGTCATCATGGGGCTAACCTTTCAATTTTCCAATTGTTATCGCCAGTTAAGGTATACTTTATCCGATCGTGTAATCTGTTTGATCTGCCTTGCCAAAATTCAATAGACTTAGGGTATATTTTGTATCCGCCCCAATATTCTGGTTTTGGAACTTCGCTATCCTTAAATTTATCTTCAAGGCTTTTGAGATTATCTTCTAAAAAATCTCTGTTTGGAATTACAGTGCTTTGGGGAGATGCATGTGCTCCTAACTGACTTCCATGGGGTCTGGAGTGGAAATAATCTTCAGAAGCCTCCGCACTTATCTTTTTTGCAATACCCTCTATTCTTACTTGTCGTTCCAACTCAACCCAAAAAAACAACAGGCTAACCTTAGGGTTTCTCTCCATATCTCTTCCTTTCTGACTGTTATAATTTGTAAAGAAAGTAAACCCCTCCTGATCAAATTCTTTTAACAATACAACCCGGGTTCCGGGAAAACCTTCCTCATTTACGGTTGCAATAGTCATTGCATTGGGCTCGAGTATATGTGTTTCAATAGCGTGATTAAACCATAAAGCAAACTGATCGATTGGATTTTTTGCAACATCACTTTCAGAAAGGGAAGAAGACTTGTAGTCCTGGCGAAGATCTCTGATGTTTAATTTCTGCTCGTTCATAGCATTACAAACTTACGAAATGCTTAATAATTATATCAAAGTAAGCGTATTTTATTTGCGCTATTTTGGTTAAAATTATTATATTGACTTTAATATGTTGAACGAAGTAATGCCACATATAGGAAATGTTTTGATAGCCGAACCATTTATGATGGATGACAACTTCAAGCGTTCTGTAGTCTTGCTTGCTGCGGAAGATGAAGAGGGGCATGTAGGCTATATTTTAAATCAGCGTAGTAATCTGTGGGTTAAAGATTTGCTCTTGGATTGCCCCGAATGTAAATTTCCGGTTTATATTGGCGGACCGGTTGCACCTGATACTTTACATTTTATTCATACCTGTCCGGATAAAATTTATGACGGAGACCAGATAAGAGAAAATGTGTTTTGGGGTGGTAACTTCGAGATGCTTAAAGGACAAATTTCCTTGGGAAGTATTGAAGAGCATGAAATAAAGTTTTTTCTGGGGTATTCTGGTTGGGATAAAGATCAGCTAAGAAATGAATTGGAAAGTAATAGCTGGATAGTTTCTGATAAAGTTAACCCAGCTATTATTTTCGATCATTCCAGAGTAGATATCTGGAAAGAGGCTATTATTAACCTTGGGCAAAAATATGCCCATATTGCCAATTTTCCGCAAAGACCCGAATGGAACTAATATTAAGTCAAAAGTGTAAAGTTAAAAGTCAAAAAGACTAAAGGATAATAAGATATGGCTTAACTATCTTAACACTAAAAATGTCAGGACTAATGAACTAATTCAACCAATGAATTATTAAAAACCACTTGGATAACCTTCCGCTTTTAAACTTTCTGCTGACTCTTCAATTTTGGCTTTTAAATCGTTTTTAAAAGCAACTACTTTTCTAAATACTTCTTCATTAGCTGTTCCTAATATTTGAGCAGCTAAAATTCCGGCATTTTTTGCAGCATTTAATGCTACTGTGGCAACGGGAATTCCGTTTGGCATTTGCAGTATAGATAGCACAGAATCCCAACCATCAATAGAGTTGCTTGATTTCACGGGAACCCCAATTACAGGTAAGGAGGTTAACGAAGCCACCATGCCTGGTAAATGCGCTGCGCCACCTGCACCGGCAATAATTACCTTAATGCCTCTTTCTGCCGCGTTTTGAGCGTAATCAAACATTCTTTCGGGGGTACGATGTGCAGAAACTACAGTTAGTTCGTAATCTATTCCTAAATCTTTTAAAAAATCGGCAGCATCTTTCATAATCGGTAAATCCGATTTGCTACCCATGATAATACCTACTAAAGGTTTGTACATTATGCTATAACTTTTAAGGTGTCTTTTACAAATTTTGCTTTTTCAATGGCTTTTTCTCTATCATTATCTACGATAGTGACATGTCCCATTTTTCTGAAAGGTTTGGTTAGCTTTTTTCCGTAAAGATGAACGTAAATTCCTTCTTTTTTTAAAACTTCCTTTAGTCCTTTATATAGAGCAGGTCCTTCGTAACCTTTTTCTCCTAATAAATTAACCATTATTGCATTTCCTATTGCTTCTGTAGAGCCTAATGGTAAATTTAGAATAGCTCTCAGGTGCTGCATGAATTGCGAAGTGCGATTTCCTTCTATAGTCTGGTGTCCGCTGTTATGAGGTCTTGGAGCCAGTTCATTTACAAGGATATTCCCGTCTGAAGTTAAAAACATCTCAACAGCCAAAATGCCCACAATATTTAAACTGTTAGCAATATCTGTTGCAATTTTCTCTGCTTTTTGTTGAATTTCGAATGGATAGGTTGACGGGCTGATTAAATATTCTACTAAATTAGCTTCTGCGTTAAAATCCATTTCAACTAAAGGGAATGTTTTTATTTGCCCTTTTTCGTTCCTGGCAATTATTACAGAAATCTCTTTTTCAAAATCAATGTTTTTTTCTACAATTGAAGGGGCATCAAAAGCTTTGTCATAATCAGTCTGAGTACTTATTTTTACTACTCCTTTACCATCATAACCATCTTTTCTCAGCTTTTGTATAAAAGGAAGACTTAGGTTTTCGTCCAATAACTGTGCCCTGTCAGATATTAATTGGAAATCTGCTGTGGGAATATCATTTTCTTTGAAAAACTGTTTTTGCAGACCTTTGTCTTGTATAAGACGGATAATTCTGGATTGCGGGAAAACGGTAACTCCTTCTTTTTCCAGAGCCTCCAGTGCTTCTACATTTACTTTTTCGATTTCTATAGTAACCAGATCAACCCGCTTTCCAAAGTTGTATACGGTTTCATAATCAGATAATTCACCTACTTCAAAATAGTCACAAATATTTTTACAAGGTGCATTTTTGTCTGGGTCTAGTATAGAAACGGACAAATTGAGGTTGATGGATTCCTGGATGAGCATGCGCCCTAGTTGCCCGCCACCTAAAATACCTAATCGGGTTTGTGTAATATTGGATTTCATTTCTGTGTTTTTACAATATGCAATACGTTTGTTGCTGCTTGTAAATGTTATAATAATTTAAGTGTGATGTTTGATTTTATGTTGTTGTTAACAGAGATTCTTTCTCTATTTTTTGCTGAAGCTCGATAATAGCACCAATAAGCGATTCTGGACGAGGAGGGCATCCTTGTACGTAGACATCGACAGGAATAACACGATCTACTCCTTTTACCACATGATAGCCATGTTCCCAATATGGCCCTCCGCAGTTAGAGCAGGATCCCATAGAAATTACATATTTCGGCTCGGGCATTTGTTCGTACAAACGTTTAATACGCTCTGCCATTTTAAAAGTAACCGTTCCGGCTATGATGATAACATCGGCCTGTCTGGGACTGGGGCGGGGGAAAACGCCCAATCTGTCAAAATCAAAATTGGCAGAATAAGAACCCATCATTTCTATAGCGCAACAAGCTATACCAAAACTTAGTGGCCATAAAGACGAAAGTCTGGACCAGTTCAGTAAATCGTCTAGTTTAGTGACTATTAAGCCACCATTTTCCAACTGTTTTTCTAAACTCATGGCGTACTTTTCTTAAATCTTGGAACAAACTTGGGTTTATCAGCGCTAATATTTATAGGTATTGAATTTTCTATCTCTCTTTGTTTATTTTCAGAATCGACAGGTCTGGTTATATAAGTATGTTGATTAATAGTTGTATAAGCCTCTAACGGAATTTTAGTGTTGACTTTAGGAGTAATATACGCTGGTTTTATCCACATCAAATCTTTCTTTCTCCAGACATAAACGAGTCCGAGTAATAAAATTCCAATAAAGATGAGCATTTCTATAAATGTAAGCCACCCCCATCTGCTATCGGCAGCGATAAGCTCCTGACTGCTAAATACGGTAGACCATGGGAAAATAAAAATCATCTCTACATCAAACAAAAGAAAAACTAATGCTATAACATAAAAGCGACTATTGAATTGAACCCATGAATTAGAATTCACTTCTTCACCACATTCGTAAGAACTGTTCTTTTCGGGATTCGGTTTATTGGGAGCAATAAGCTTGCTTATAAAAATTGTGGCACAAACGAAAATAGTTCCTATAATCAGGAATATCAGGACTTTGCCAAATTCGGTTATTTGTGAATATTCATCCATCTTTCGAGGTAGCAAATTTAATACAAATTTATGATTTAATAGTTTTTTTAAGGTGACCAGTTTGTAATCATTTTGCCATTGTTGATAGAATATCTGGACAAAAGTTTCATTTTTGCATTATGGTGAAAAAGTATGATACAGTTATTATCGGCGGTGGAGCTTGTGGATTAATGTGTGCGGTACAAGCGGGATATCTGGGTAAACAAGTATTGATTTTGGAAAAAAATGACAAACCAGGAGCTAAAATATTAATTTCTGGAGGAGGCAGATGCAACTATACCAATTTAAATACCAATAAAGAGAATTTTATTTCGGAAAATCCGCACTTTCTGAATTCTGCTTTTTCTCAATGGACTGTAGACGACACAATTGCCTTTTTTGAGGCTAATGGGATTTATGGGAAAGAAAAGACTTTAGGACAGTTATTTCCGGTAACTGATAAGGCCAAAGATATTGTTGATGTATTTACTAATTTATGTGAAGATTTGGGGCAGGAAATTTTGCTGAATTCAAACGTAACTTCGATTAAAAAAATAAATAATGAATTCGAAATCCTGTACGAGAGAAATGGTAAAGAAAATAGACTTTTAGCCGAAAAGGTCGTTATGGCCAGCGGCGGTTTGCCAATAGCCAAAATGGGAGCAACCGATTTTGCTTTGAAATCTGCATTGAAATTTGGATTGAGCTTAACTAAAACAGCACCAGCTCTGGTGCCTTTAACCATTACAGGGAAAGATCAGCAATGGTTTGCCCATCTTTCGGGCAATTCTATTCATGCAATAGTAAGCAATAGTAAGATCTCTTTCGAAGAAAATATACTGTTTACACATTGGGGCTTAAGTGGGCCCGCAATTTTGCAAATTTCTTCGTATTGGAGGCCAGGAGAAACAATAGAGATAGATCTGTTGCCAAATAAGGATGTAACTGCTTTAATAACAGAAGAAAGACAGCGCAATGGTAAAAAGCATTTGTCCGGTTTTTTGTCCCAATATTATACAAAAAAGTTCGTTGAAGCTTTAGAAGGTATATTGCCTACAGATAAAAATATAGCATCGCTATCTAAAAAGGAGCTAGAGTTGATAGCAGATTTTATTCATCACTTTAAGGTAAAACCGGCCGGAGATAAAGGCTATGATAAAGCTGAAGTAATGCGTGGTGGCGTTTCTACTGTAGAGCTATCATCCAAAACTCTCGAATCTAAAAAAGTCAAGGGCCTGTTTTTTGGTGGAGAATGTGTGGATATTACTGGTTGGTTAGGCGGATATAACTTTCAATGGGCATGGGCAAGTGGATATGTGATTGCTCAAAATATATAAATGAATTAAAATATGAGAAGATTTTTATTTATAGCGAGTTTGTTTTTTGCGTTAAATGTTTATGCACAAGAACCTGCAGCTTACCTGCCCGATTTTGATTTTCAGAAATTGGACAGCACCTCTTTTAAAAGAACAGACTTAGACTCTACCAAAAATACGCTTATTATTTTCTTTGATGCAACCTGTGGGCATTGTAAAGATGCTATGCTAAAAGTGAACAAAAGATACGGTGAGCTTAAGAATACAAATATTGTTTTGATTTCCATGGATGTAGAAAAGTCTATCCGGTTGTTTTTGAAGGATTTTGGTCCAAAATTTTTAGATAATCCGCAAATCAATATCCTGCATGATGGAAAATACGAATTTATACCGCTTTTTAATCCAAAGAAGTTTCCTTCACTTTATTTATATTCTGCCAATAGAAAGTTACTGGTGTATGCCAATAACGATAATAAAATAGACGAGATTTTTAATTCTATTAAAGTAGATCAGAAAAATTCGGCATCTGAATAATACCACTTTCCATTTATATTTTCAAACCGGGATCGTTCGTGATGAATCTCCAATTGCATATTCGGATTAAAATAATGTGCTTTAAATTCTACAGTTTCATCATCAAAGTACAAAACTTCTAGTTTTAGCCATTTACTGGATTTTGCCCATTTCAAAATATCTGATTTTTTGTACAAATGGACTTTGTTAGGAAGAGTAGTTTTTAAGATATAGTCCGCATTGGCTGTAACATAAGCAGCGTATCTGCTTTTCATTAAAATAGAAGCACTTTCGGCTATTTTTTCTCCATTATGATATAGAAAACAACAATTCTTATAATCTATATTGCTTCCGCAAGGACACGTCATTATTCTTAATTCTATTCAAATATAGAAAATCTTGTAGTTATATGGTTTGAAAGTAATTTCAATTTTTGAGAGTATAGAGAAATACTTTTTGATTAAATTTTTGTGTGTTTAAAAATCATCAAATTAACAGAAAGTACAACGCCACCTAAAAGAAATTGAAAAGTGTCACCAAAAGGAAACATTCTTAAAGAGATAATCCATGCTGAAATAGAGACGATAGCAATTGCGTAAAGAATGTTTGTTTTTAATGCAGTGCTGTCTACTTTTTTATCTACCTTTTCTTTAAGGAGTCTTAATTTCGCCTTATCACTTTTCTCTGATTCGGCCATTCCCACTCTGTGTACAATTTTCATAGTGATAAGTATTGGTGATTCTCACAGTTTATCAAAATTGATTATTCTATAACTATGCCAAAAAATCTAAAAATGACTATTCGTGAGCATTTTTTTTAATGAAAATTTAAATATTACATTTGCTCGCAACAAAACTCGTTTAATCGCTCTGTAAGTCCGGATAAATAGGGTATAGAAGGAGCGTATTATAATTTGTTTATATTTAAATTTTAAGCACTTTTATTTAATAATCTGTTGATTTTTAGTTTTTTATTCTACCAAATTCAACAGTCTTTAGCATAATGAACAAAAGAATATACAGTCTCTTGTGTTTGACACTGCAAGTTGTATTAGTAAATGCACAGGAGTCCAAATCTTTGAATGAAGTAGTTATAACAGCGACACAATCGGAGAAGAAACTGGGAGATATTGGTAAAATTGTTAAAATTATTTCTCGCGAAGATATAGAAAGAGCGCAGGGAAGAACTTTGGCCCAACTCCTAAGTCAGGTAGTAGGTGTTAATGTGTCTGGAAGCGATAGCAATATAGGAGAAAATTTATCGCTTTTTGTTCGGGGTTCATCGGCAGGCAATACCTTATTGTTAGTAGACGGCATTTCTTTAAACGATGCGTCTTCTATTACGAATGATTATAATCTTGCAGCTATTACAATAGACCAGATCGAACGTATAGAAATTTTAAAAGGCGCCAGTTCTACACTTTGGGGATCCGATGCCGTAGCCGGAGTGGTTAATATTATAACGAAAAAAGGGTACGGGAATATGCAGGGGAATATGTTAGCGTCTGCTGGAAGTTATAATACGTTTAAACAGAATGTAGGAATGTCAGGAAAGTTAAACCAAACCAGCTTAGCGTTTAATTGGATGCGGATTCAGTCTGATGGATTCTCTTCTGCAAAAAACGTTAGCGGAGGAGATCCTTTCGAGATAGACGCTTTTAAACAACATAGTCTAAATGCGAATGCAGGACGCAATATCACGTCTAAAATCAATGTTAATTTAGGTGTGAACTATAGCAGTTCTATTGCCGGATATGACGCCGGGGCATTTACTGATAGCAGAGAAAACGACCTTTTTAAAAAATCTTTTTTAGCCAGTTTAAAAGGTCGTTATCAATTAAACAAAGGCGAACTTAGTCTGATTTTAAGTCAGAATAATATCAGTAACCGATTCGAAGAGTCTGGAATAATAACAAATAATAAAGGTTCTGTTAGCAACATTCAGACGATATTGGCTTACCGTTTAAATGAATTGTTTGATATAACTTCTGGAATTAATTATAAATATACTTCTACAGATCAGAAAAGCCCGTATGCGACACTTAGCCGGGACGATGCAAATAGCCATCTTATGAGTGTTTATACTTCTTTATTCTTTAAAAAAGGGATCTTCAGGAATGAACTTGGAGGGCGATACAATTATCATAGCAGCTATGGTGATAATTTTACCTACACATTAAACCCATCTTTACTGTTTTTAGGTAAGTATAAGGTATATGCCAACTTATCTTCTGCTTACAAGGTTCCGGGGTTGTACCAGCTTGCTTCAGATTTTAAAAATGAAAACGGATTAAAACCCGAAACAACATATAATACGGAGTTTGGGCTGGAAACAGATATTCTGGCAGATAAACTGTTTCTAAGTGCTTCGTTTTTTAAGCGGAGAATAAAATATGTTATCGATTTTGGAATGTCACCAACAGGAAAGTTCCAGTATGAAAATGCAAATACGGAAAAAGCCGAAGGACTAGAGGCGGACATAACGTTTAAATGGAATAAACTTTTCAGGTTGTCTGCATTTTATACCTATACAGATGGCTATATAGTTAAGGATATAAGCGAATCGCCAATCATGAGGCGGCCTAAACATTCTGCGGGCGCAAGTTTAGATTATACAATATCAAAAAAAGTGGCGGCAGTATTAATTCACAAATGGATAGGGGAAAGACATGATACCTATTTTGATTTGAGTAGTTATGCAACAAACGAAGTAAAGTTAAGCGGTTATCACAGAACAGATTTATATATACAGTATCAGCCTTCGCAAAAGTTTGTTTTTTTTATAGATGCTAAAAATGTTTTCGACAGGCAGTTTAGCGAATTTATAGGGTATAACTCTGCGGGAATCAATTTTAATGCAGGTATTAATTTTAAGATTCAATAAGATTTAATAATTTTACGTTCTCAATTGGAAAAATATGTCTTTAAATAGAAAATTCATTCTAACACTGATAATTTTAATAGCAGTATCTTTTAGATTTTTAGATTTAGGAGAAAATTATAGCTGGGCAAATTTCACCCCGGTAGGTGCAATTGCACTTTTTGCAGGTACTTATTTTAAGGATAAGGTAAAAAGCTTTTTTGTGCCGTTATGTATTCTTTTTTTAAGTGATATTCTACTGGGGTATAAATATACAGGAACGTTTAGTCCGTACTATCCAGGTATAGAATTGGTTTATGTAGGCTTTGCAGCTATGGTCTACATAGGTTCTTTGGTTAAAAAAGTAAATATAGTTAATGTATTATTGGCTTCAGTAGCGGCTGTATTTGCACATTGGATTTTAACAGATATACAACCCTGGTTAGCCGGTCCTTATACCAAGGACTTTTCTGGTTATTTGCAGGCTTTAATAGCAGCAATTCCATTTGAGAAAAACCTGCTTTATGGAAATATCATTTTCTCTATGTTAATGTATGGAGGTTATGAGTTTTATAAAGCTAAAACACATTCATTGGAAGAATCTATAGCTTAATATTTTTTGAATATACAGGAAAACGCTGGTAAGAAATTACTGGCGTTTTTTGTTTATTACTGCTAAGCCGTCTTTGCAGAGTGTTAAATTTCTTATTTTTGTTATTCAATCGTGTCAATGAACTATTTGCGACTTATTCTTTTACCATTTTCTGTTATTTATGGATTGGTTGTTTGGTTTAGAAATAGACTCTACGATTGGGGACTGTTTCCATCTCAATCTTTTAACCTGCCAATAATATCTGTTGGAAATTTAGAAGTAGGTGGTTCAGGAAAAACTCCTTTGACAGAATACCTGGTGATATTGCTGGCTAAATACCGGATAGCTACACTAAGCAGGGGGTATGGTAGGAAGACAAAAGGATTCAGATGGGTCAGTCAAACCGACGATTCTACTTTGAGTGGAGATGAACCTTTACAGATAAAAAATAAATTTCCCGGTATTGATGTTGCAGTTTGTGAAGACAGGGTAGCAGGGGTGAAGCAATTGCAAGCCAATCATCAGGTAGTTATTTTGGACGATGCTTATCAGCACAGGGCAATTAAACCGGGGTTTAATATTCTTGTGTTTAATTATCACCATTTAAAAAGACCACGTTTTTTATTGCCTGCCGGTAATTATAGAGATTGGTTTCTGGAAAGGAAAAGAGCAGATATATTATTAATAAGTAAATGTCCTGATGGACTGAACTTAGGTGAAAGAGATGCTATTGTGCGAAAGATGAAACCTTTCAGTTACCAAAAAGTGGTTTTTTCTGCCATTCGTTATGCAGGTAATTTATCGCATATCGTTTCTAAAGAGGTTAGGCCGATACATATAATTAATAGGGAAACCTCTGTATTGTTAATCACCGGAATAGCTAATCCGATGCCATTGGTGAAAGAAATTCAGAAGTATACCAAAAAAATCACGCATCATTTTTATCCGGACCATCACCTGTTTAGCACAAAAAATATGCTTAAACTTGTGAGCGATTTTGAGAATTTGCAAGGTGAAAATAAAATTATCATAACAACAGAAAAGGATGCTGTTCGTTTAAACATCAAGGAAAATCAAAAACATATCTATTCGCTGCCTGTTTATCAATGGCCTATAGAAATTGCATTTTTAGATAACGATCAATCTGTTTTTGATCAGGAAATTTTAAATTATGTTATATCAAATCAACGAAGCGTTAGAATACATTAAAAGGAAAACCAACGACTTTAAGCCAGAAATAGGTATTATTCTGGGGACGGGTTTAGGTGGGCTTGTTCAGGATATAGAAGTAGAGTATAAACTGATGTATTCCAATATTCCAAATTTTCCTATTTCTACATTAGAATTCCATTCGGGGAAATTGATATTCGGAACACTGTCTGGTAAAAAAGTAGTAGCTATGCAGGGCAGGTTGCATTATTATGAGGGATATAACATGAAGCAAATAACTTTTCCGGTAAGAGTAATGAAAATGCTGGGGATAAATACTTTGTTTGTTTCTAATGCCAGCGGATCGTTAAATCCCGATTTTAAGAAAGGTGATTTGATGATTATTAAAGACCATATTAACCTGCAGCCGGATAATCCATTGGTAGGAGCCAATTATGAAGAGTTAGGGCCTCGATTTCCGGATATGAGCGAGCCTTACAAAAGAGAATTAATTAAGAAAGGGGTAGAAATAGCAGCTGCTCAGCAGATTACCTGCCATACAGGGGTATATGTGTCTGTAACAGGGCCCAATTTGGAAACACAATCTGAATATAAGTATTTAAGAATTATTGGCGGAGATGCTGTTGGAATGAGTACAGTTCCGGAAGTTATTGTTGCAAGGCACATGAATCTATCAGTTTTTGCGATTTCGGTACTTACAGATGAAGGTTTTAATGAAGTTTTGGAACCTGTATCTTTGCAGGAGATATTGAATACGGCTACTGTAGCAGAGCCGAAAATGACGACAATTTTAAAAGAGCTGATTCAGCATGTATAATATGCTCAAAAGGATATTTTTCTTACTTTTTATTCTAGCCAATACAACCGTTTCTTTTGCCCAGTTTGGAGGCGATTTGAGACGGAACGATGGTTTTGGTTTCGATACCACCAGTAACAATCAGCGTACTTCTAATAAAGACATTAGTGTTGATTCACTGCGGAAGCAACTGGACAGCAAAAAAGATTCTATTGTTTACAATTCAAAATTCATTAAATATACTAAAGCGGCTTTTTTAGAAGACAGCACCCGTTTATTTAATTTGGATACTACGGTGAAAGACTTTCACCATTTCCATCCGTTGAACAATCCTCATAATCCAACTATGAACTTAGGCGTGTTGGGATCGGCCTATCGGCCCATGTTATTTGAGCCTTCAAAAAACATAGGATTTGATATTGGTCTTCATTATTTTGACCGTTATATGGAAGGCCCTCAGGATATCAAATATTATCAGGCAAGAGCGCGGTATACGGAACTTTATTACGTTTCGCCATTTGGAGGAAAGCAGGAAGAACTGTTCCACGTATTGCACAGTCAGAATATCAAGCCTAATTGGAATATGGGGGCTAAATACGGAAAGATGGGGACCCAGGGATATTACGCCGGGCAAATTTCTGATATTTTAAATGCTTCTGTGTGGAATTGGTACGAGTCTAAAAATAAACGCTACACTTTGCTGGCAAGCCTTAATTTTAATACTATAAAAAGTAACGAGACAGGCTCTATTTTTAACGATAGTGTCTTTACTGCTGAAACTATTGTGGAGCCTCTTTACGAAAGAACCAGGTTATATAATAGCAGAGAGACAGGTAATGCGAGACATAATGTTAGAAACAATACCTTTTTTGTTAAGCAGTTTTTTAATATCGGAAAGCAGCGTTTGGTAGACAGTGGCGATGTCGCACTTCCTACGCAGCGGGTTAGTTATGCTTTTTCATATAACAGACAGAAGTATAATTTCAGGTATGGCAGAGTAGATACTACCGGTTTGCTAAGGAACTATAATATTTTTCAGGATTCTACTTCAGACTCTACCCGTTTAGATCATATACGTAACGAATTTGCCTATAGTTTTTATATCAGGGGAAAGCGTATTTCTTTCCTTAAGAATGAGTTGAAGGTTAATGCAGGGCTTGTTCAGGATTATTATAAATACAGTCAGTATTCATATAACAACAATTTCCAGAGCCTGACTTTGAAAGGAAACCTCACTTATGGACTTAGTAACAGGGCAAACGTCAATTTTGCCATTCAACAAGTGTTTCAGGGACCTTACGCCGGAGATTTCTTATATCAGGCCAATTCTGAAATTAAACTGAGTAATTCTGTGGGCAGTATAATGCTTGGTGCATATTCCCAAAATCAAAGTCCGGCAATTATATATGAAAGGCAAATCAGTAATCACCACCAATGGGATTTAAATTTCGATAGGGTAAAAACGCAAAATCTTTCTTTTGCCTATGTTAATCCTAAATTTCATTTAAAAGCTAAGGCAGAGTACTTTTTAATAGGGAATCATCTTTATTTTACTGATGTAAATGACGAGATAGCTCCGGCTCAAATGTCCGGTAATATCAATCTGTTAAAACTTACTTTAGCTAAAGATTTCCACTTCGGCAAGTTTACTTTCGAGAATTATATCGTCTATCAAAAAACAGATTATGAGTCTGTACTCAGAACTCCGGAAATTTATACATTTCATAGTTTTTACATGCATCAGGACTTGTTTAAAGTATTGAAGATGGATTTCGGTTTTGATGTGAGGTATTTTGGTAAATATACCGCAAATGCTTATGCTCCTGCGATTGGACAGTTCTACAATAAGGACAATACTCAATTTGATACATGGCCAATTGTAGATGCCTGGGTGAGAACCAATTGGAAAAGAGCTAATTTGTTTGTTCGCTATGATTATTTAAATAAAGGCTTATTCTCGAAAGGATATTATACTGTAGACAGATACCCGATGCCCTATTCTATAGCAAGGTTTGGATTAAGCTGGAATTTCTACGATTAGTCTACATAAACGGAGATAGAAGACGTAGGATCCGTTCGATTAATTTTCGGATTCTGCTTCTTTTTACCCAAGTTTCTAAGGTGATTTCTATGGAATCTGATAAATCTTTTTCGAATTCAAGAGCCAGTTCCTGTGCTATCTTTTCATTATAGATTAAAGAAGAAACCTCGAAATTGAGGTCGAAACTTCTGGCATCTAAGTTGGCTGTCCCGATAGAAGCAAGCTGTCGGTCTGTAACAAAAGTTTTAGCATGTATAAAACCTTTGTTATATTGATAGATCTTAGCGCCTGCATTTAAGAGATCTTCAAAATAAGATTGGGTGGCAATACTTACAAACAAAGAATCGGCGCGTTTGGGAACCAGTAGCTTAACATCAATTCCGCTTAAAGCAGCGATAACCAGACTGTCCTGAAGTGTTTGGTCTGGAATATAATAAGGTGTGGTTAAAAGGATCTCCTTTTTAGCCAGGTTAATAGATTGTACAATAGAAAATAAAATACTGGGAAGTTCGGAGTCAGGACCACTGGATGTAATTTGTACAGGTATAGCATTTTTATTATCTATGTCAATCTGAGGAAAATAATCATTGGTTACCATGATATTCTCTTCACTACAGAAATTCCAATCTGCCATAAAAATTTGTTGTAGAGACAGTGTAGAATATCCTTTAATCATGAGATGCGCATCTTTCCAGTAGAGCTTACTATCCAGAGAATTACGATATCTGTCTGAAATATTTATTCCACCTATAAAGGAAGTTACGCCATCAATAATAACAATTTTCCTATGGTTCCGATAGTTCATTCTGTTGGCAAAATAAATCAGTTTGATTTTATTGAAAGGAAATGCCTGAACACCGTTGCTCTGCAATTCTTTGATGATATTCTTTCTAATTCCCGAACTGCCAAAATCATCATAAATAAATCTTACCTCAATACCCGCTTTCGCTTTTTCTATCAGGATATCTTTAATCTCATTACCTATACTGTCATTTTCATAAATATAATATTCGATATGGATATGTTTGGTTGCTGCTTTAAGTTCTTCGATTAGTTTAGGAAATAGCTTCTCGCCATTAAATAAAGGCTTCACAACATTGTTAGGTAATACTCCCTGGTTCTCATTTTTTTTATTTGCCAGCAAATGAACCAATTCCTGATTTTGTACCAGAGAAGGGTTATTGCTTGATGAAAAATGTTCGTTTAAGGTTAGTATTCTTTCCTTGAATGACTGTTTTTGAGATTCATCTATCTCTAATTTTTTATTGTAAATCTTACTTTTTCTATAATTTATACCAAAGGAGAAGTAGAAAATAATACCGATAACAGGTACGAAAATAGCAAACAGTAAATAAGCTAAAGTTTTACTTGCCGATCGGGTGTCGTAGATTATCTTAAGGCATACGCCTATTAAAATAACAACGTAAGCAATTTCTGCAGTTAAAACCAATGTCGTTTGATTGAGTATCTCAAACATATTTTTCAAATTCTAAGTTTATTCCAGATTATATAAAATGCATTTAAAAGCCTGTTACTCTAAGCTAAGTTCTTTTGTAATAAAAATGTTTTGTTTGTTTCATTTTTATTTAGATTAATTATTTATTAACTTAATACTAATCAAATCTTTCAATATATGTTGTTCTCTAAATTAAACTTAAACAAGGGCGAGTGGCTCGATCTTGTTTTTCACAATCGCAACAAAAATTATGGAGCTTATGAAATTAGAAGAGATGCAGATAGTTATTTGTTGAAAGCATTATTAATATCATTCGGTGTATTTGCAATGTTTATTGGTTCCACAGTATATTACCTTAATAAGGAAAACAATAGTGTAGCCAATTCATATTCTTCTTTTGATGAAAAAGACAGCTGGAATGATGAGCGGATAGTGAAGCTGGAAGATTTTAAACAAGAAATACCACCCGCTGAAGTGAAACAGCCTGTTCAGGATAAATTAGTACCAGCGGTACCTCAGGTAAATGTAGAGCAAATTAAATACACATCTATGCGCCCGGTAGAGGACAGTAAAGGTGTAGATGCACCTACTATTGCCGATTTGAAAGATAAGATTATTGGCAATACCGATATTGCCGGAACAAAATCTGAATCTGATAATCTAACTGTAGGTGTGGTTAACGGAAATGAAGAACTAGCAGGTGGAGGTACTGTGGATAATAACACCTATAATACTGCTACTGTAGAGCGTATGCCAACGTTTCCTGGTGGGCTGGAAGCATGGGCAAAATTCTTAAGGAAAAATTTAAACTATCCGCCATTGGCTAAAGATAATAATATACAAGGTCGTGTAACAGTTTCTTTTGTTGTCGAAAAAGATGGTTCGGTTACAGATGTGAAAGTTTTAAAAGGTATTGGTGGAGGATGTGATGAAGAAGCTGTCAGGGTCATCAAAAAGTCTCCGCTTTGGCAGCCGGGAGAGATGAATGGCCGTAAAGTCAGGGTATCTTATGTTATTCCTGTAATGTTCCAAATGCAATAAGTTATATTTGCCGTTATAAACTAAAAGCCCGTTAATAATGACGGGCTTTTGTTTTATCTATGTTTTCTGCTTTTTCTTCTTGGCGGCAGGAAACAGAATATTGTTTAAAATTAGTCTGTATCCCGGAGAGTTAGGGAAAAGATTAAGGTCGGTAGGAGGGTCACCGACCAAATGCTGGTAATCTTCGGGATCATGACCTCCGTAGAAAGTCCATTGTCCTTTACCGATTTCGCCATGAATGTAACGAGCCTCGCTTGCAGACTTTAGCTCGCCCATAACAGTAACTTCAGATTTAATAACGTCTTTTCTATAAGCGGTGGTTTGTCCCATAAAACCTTTAATTACTTTTTCGTGGTTTTGCGTAAGTATTGTTGGGATGATATCCCATTTTGCAGAGAAGTCGAATAAAGTAAAATAGTCTCTGGTTCTTTCGACGTTTCTGGTATTGGTGGCGTCTATATCAGAAAACTCATAAATCGCCGGATTATTTTCCAACTTGAAATTATGAAAGGCAAAAGTTTTATTGAAATCTAATTTCTGTTGAGCATGAGGGTCGGCAGCATCTCCGTCAAACATGTGTTCGCAAATATCAAGGCCTTCTGCAGAAAGTGCAATATCAAAACTATCTGTACCGGAACACATTGCGAAAAGAAAACCTCCGCCAATACAAAAATTTTTAATAGTTTTCGAAACAGCTAATTTCATTTGAGATACTTTTTTATATCCCAGCTTTTTTGCCCTCGCTTCCTGTTGCTGAACGTCCTGTCTGTACCAGTCTGTATTCCTGAAATTTGCCCAGAATCGCCCATATTGCCCAGTAAAATCTTCATGATGGAGATGAAGCCAATCGTACTGAGCTAATTTTCCGTCCAGTATCTCCTCATCATAAACTACATCATATGGTATTTCTGCATAAGTGAGCACTAACGTAACAGCATCATCCCATGGTAATTTATTTTTCGGAGAATAGACAGCTACTTTAGGGGCTTTTTCCAGCTTTACCATTTCCATATTAACTTCAGGATCGGCAATTTCACTCAATATAGCGGTTAATCTCGCATCTGCAATTACCTCGTAACTAATGCCTCTTATTTTTAGTTCGTTTTCAATCTCTTTGTCATAATTTGTAGAGAAGCTGCCTCCTCGGTAGTTGAGCAACCATGTTATCTCTTTACTCTTTTTTAGCGCCCAATAGGCAAGTCCATATGCTTTTAAATGGTTTTTCTGCTGCTCGTCCATAGGGATAAGGATAGCAGTACAGAAAGCCCTGGTTATGAAAAAAAGCAGGATGAACGTTACAAAAAATCTTTTCATTCCTATAAAATTAGGGATAATGCTGTAAAACGCTAATATGGGCTAAAAATTTTATTATTTTAGCGTCCTTAAATTAAAGGAGATGAGTAAAGCAATAATTAAAACTGAAAAAGGGGATATGACCGTAGAGTTCTACGAAAAAGACGCTCCCAATACAGTAGCGAACTTCAAGAAATTAGCTAAAGAAGGTTTTTATGATGGTGTAACTTTTCATAGAGTAATTCCTGACTTCGTCGTTCAGGGCGGATGTCCTTTCTCCAAAGATCCGGCAACTGCTTTCAGAGCTGGAACTGGTGGTCCGGGATATCATATTGATTGTGAGTTAACAGGAGAAAATCAATACCACGACCGTGGTGTATTGTCAATGGCTCATGCTGGTAGAAATACAGGTGGTTCGCAGTTTTTTATTTGCCATAGTCGTAATAATACAGCTCATTTAGACCGTAATCATACATGTTTTGGTAAAGTAGTGGAAAATGTAGACCTGGTAGATGATATAAGACAAGGAGATAAAATCTTAACTATAGAAGTTTTAGAAGGTTAAAATATGAACATTGCAGGATTAGTTGCAGTTTCTGGAAAGCCAGGATTGTATAAATTGGTAGGACAGAATAAATCGGGCTTTATTTTAGAAAGCTTAGACGAGCAAAAAAACAAGTTGGTAGTCAATATGTCTACTTCTAAATTAGCTTCGCTAGAAGATATCACCATTTATGGCTATGATGAAGATGTAAGGCTTAAAGATATTTTTGAGACAATTAAGAATTATAAAGGAGACGTTCCTGATGCAAAGGCAGATGCAAAAGTATTAAGGTCTTTCTTTACAAAAATTGTCCCTAGTCATGATACTGAAAGAGTCTACAATTCTGACATTAAAAAGATTGTCAATTGGTTTGCCATTATTAAACAAACTCCTTTGTTTGATGAAGTAACTGAAGAAGTTAAAGCAGAGACAAAGGTTGAAGAACCCGTTCAGGAAGAGGTTACAGAGGTCGTTGCTAAAAAAAAGCCCAAAGCAGCTAAAAAGCCAG
>NZ_JBEBVH010000024.1:0-25351 GCF_040392825.1 Pseudopedobacter sp. | reverse complement strand
CAATGTTTATGGTCAGAAGATTCCGGAAATAGGAATTGCAACACCAATTGCAAATGATAGCATCGTCTATCTAGCAGGATATAAATATATTGGCGAAGGAGTCGCCAGGATGGTGTCACCTCGGCTTTCGGATGTTGATTTTCAGGAAAACAGGCAGAAGATTCAGCATGCAAAATGCAAAGTATATATGTGTAATGTTTTTTTTCCTTCAGATATAAAGATAGCAGGTAAAGATGTAGACGAAGCTAAAGTGCTCTCTCATGCAGAAGGTGTTTTTAAAAGAGCTAATATATTAGGAATACAGGCAATTGTTTTAGGAAGTGGAGGAGCAAGAAAAATAGAAGAAGATACAGACAGAGGAAAAGCTATATCAGAGTTTATATTGCTGGGAAAGAAAATGGCAGTTTTGGCAAAACAATATAACATTAGCATTTTTCTGGAGAACTTAAATAGTACAGAGACAAATTTCATGACAACTCTTGCCGATGCTGCCGAGATAGTGAGGAAGATAAACCACCCTAATTTCAGGCTAAACGCCGATATCTATCATATGTTAAAGGAAAACGAATCTCCAGCCAGTATCCTGAAAGCGGGAGATGTGATTTCTTATGTCGAGGTAGCAGAGAAAGAGGGGCGTACAAGGCCTGGAGTCCATAAAGAAAATTTTATTCCATACTTTAAAGCATTAAAGCAAATAAATTATCAGGGAAAGATCTTTATAGAAGGAAGGTGGACAAACTTAAAGGAAGAAGCCGCTTTGGCAAAATATTATTTAGAGGAGCAACTAAAGATAGCTTATGCTGATTAAAGTGCATAAAGTGAGTTCGTTTCGATCATCAGAAATGGCGTAAAACGTAATCGATTACGTAAAATAAACTGATTAATGCCTTTATAAAAGGCTTTTTTTAACCTATTTTAGATGTGAGTAAATTACCAATTACCTAAATGAACAAACGATTTTAGTTTGTTTGGTAGAAATAAGAGAAATCAAAAAATATAAGCAATAATTATGAAGATTAGATCGATTTTTAGTGCTCTGATGATTTGTGCAGTAGTTTGTTCCGCACAAACAAAAGACGGATGGCAGCAACTTTTTAACGGAAAAGATTTTAAAGGGTTTAAGCAGCTGAACGGCAAAGCAAAGTATGAGGCGATAAATGGAGAAATGGTAGGGACAACAGTAAGTAACGAGCCTAATTCGTTTATGGCGACCGAAAAGACCTATAAAGATTTCATCCTGGAAGTAGAAGTCTTTGTTGACCCGTCCATGAATTCAGGTGTTCAGATCAGGAGTTTAAGTACTCCCGAGTATCAAAAAGGACGCGTACATGGCTACCAGGTAGAAATCGATCCGTCAGAAAGGGCATGGAGCGGAGGAATTTATGACGAGGCCCGCAGAGGTTGGTTGTATACAGCAGATTTAAATCCAAAGGCTAAAACAGCATTTAAGAACAACCAATGGAATAAATACAGGATTGAGTGTATCGGTAATACAATCAGGACCTGGGTTAACGGAGTGCCAACGGCTCATGTTATAGATAATATGACCCCGGAAGGATTTATAGCATTTCAGGTTCATGCAATTCGCAAAGACGAAGTTCCTGGAAAACAGATCCGCTGGAGAAATATCCGTATTAAAACAACCAATCTGAAGCCATCTCCGTTGGACGATATTTATGTAGTCAATTTAATTCCTAATGACCTGTCCGCACAGGAGAAAAAGAACGGATTTTATATGTTATGGGATGGCGTTTCAACGAAAGGATGGAGGGGGGCTTACAAGCCTGCATTCCCTTCAAAAGGCTGGAAGATAGACAATGGAACGCTGAGTGTGGTGAAATCCGATGGAGCAGAATCCACCAATGGAGGAGATATTGTTACCGAAAAAGAATATAAAGCATTTGAACTGAAGTTCGACTTCAAACTGACAGAAGGAGCAAATAGTGGCGTAAAATACTTCGTTACAGAAAAGGAAGGAAATAAGGGGTCGGCAATAGGTCTGGAATATCAGATTCTGGACGATGCAAAACATCCTGATGCGAAGCTGGGAAGGGACGGCAATAGAACATTGGCCTCATTGTACGATCTAAAAACATCTAACAAGCAACCTCGATTCCTTAAAAAAATAGGTGAGTGGAACCAGGGGATCATCAAAGTATCTCCGGAAAACAAAGTAGAGTACTGGTTAAATGGTGTTAAGGTATTGGAATACGTAAGAGGATCTAAAGAATTTAATGATCTGGTAGCCATTAGTAAATACAAAAACTGGGAGAATTTTGGAATGGCTCCTAAAGGAAGAATCCTGTTACAGGATCACGGAGATAATGTGTCGTTCAGAAGTATAAAAATAAGAGAGCTGTAAACATCTAAATCTAAATCATGGAAAATTCAAGAAGAAAATTTATCAAACAATCAGCCATAGCCTCTGCCGGAGTATATTTGGGTACAATGGGCATGAGTGCAAAGAGCTATAGCAAAATTATTGGCGCAAATGATAGGGTAAGAATAGGGGTGGTTGGTTTCTCAGATAGATTCAGAAGCTCATTGTTTCCATCGTTCCTCAATCATTACAAAGAATTGAATTTTGAAATAGTTGCCGTTTCGGATTTATGGAAGCTGAGAAGAGAAGAAGGCAAGGGGTTTCTGGAGCAAAAGCTGGGAAATAAGATACAGGCGTTCAGAAACAATGAAGAGCTGTATACGATGAAGGATTTGAACGGTGTAATTATCAGTACGGCCGATTTCCAACATGCATTGCATACGATAGAAGCGGTTAAGGCTGGTTGCGATGCCTATGTAGAAAAGCCTTTTGCAGAAACCATGGAAGATAACAGAGCCGCTTTAAAAGCTGTTAAAGCAACAAACAGAATTGTACAAATTGGTTCGCAGAGAAGAAGCGGATTAAACTATAAGGCTGCAGAGCAATTCATTAAAGACGGGAAATTTGGAAATATTACCATGGTAGAGCTAACCTGGAACGTTAACCAGCCAGGCAGGTGGAGAAGACCAGAACTGGTTGCTAAATGTAAAGAACAGGATACAGATTGGAAACGTTTTCTGATGAACAGACCTTTCGAGGCGTGGGACCCTAGAAAATATCTGGAATACCGTCTTTTTTGGCCATATTCTTCAGGAATGCCCGGCCAGTGGATGTCGCATCAGATAGATACGGTTCATTGGTTTACAGATCTGCAACATCCGAGAAGTGTGGTAGCAAACGGAGGAGTTTATCAATGGAAAGATGGCAGGAGCAATTGGGATACCACAACTGCTGTATTCGATTACGGACCGGAAAAAGATATGACTAAAGGTTTTCAGGTAACGTTCAATTCGCGGATGCACAATGGAGACGAAAGGCCATCGGAAATTTATTATTCAAACGGTGGAGAGCTTAATCTGATCACTAATAAAGTTTCTCCCAAAGGGGGCCTTACCGAAAAAGCAGCCGCGGCAATGGGCATGAAAGCGAATCTGCTGCCAGAAGTTAACCTGACAGAAAAAGTAGAAAAGGTAGCTGCATCAGCCAATACAGGAGCAGACGTATTAACGTCTGCACACATGAGAAACTGGATGGAATGCATCAGGAGCAGAAAGCAGCCAAATGCACCGGTAGAAGCTGGATATAACCATTCAGTGGCAAATATCATGACTACGGCAGCTTCCAGAACCGGATCTAAAGCGACTTTTGATAGCAAAACTCAGGAAGTAATGGTTGGCGGAAAGGTCTTTAAATTATAGCATAACGTATTTGGATCTGGCATTCAGTATTGATACTTTTTGTATATTTAGTATCTTTATAATATGAGTAGACGGAAATTTTTGGCCCAGTCCGGGCTTTTAACAGGTGGTCTTTTATTACATAATTCAGCTTTTTCTGCGTTATATCAATCTTCTGGAAAAGTACTGAAAGTAGGTATTATAGGTTATGGAGACAGGGGTACCGGAATAAAATCGGTGATGGACAGCCTTCCGGAAATGTTTGATGTAGTGGCGGTTTGTGATACTTTACAATTTAGACTGGATAATGCTAAAAAGCTGAAGTCTTATACTTATAAAGTACAAGATTATAGAAGGCTTTTGGAAGACAAGAGTATAGATGTTATTGTTATTGCAACAACTTTAAGTGAACATTATCACATAGCCAAGGACGCTTTACTTGCAGGTAAACATATTTATCTGGAAAAAACGATGACTTACTCTTCTCAGCAGGCATTGGATCTGGTGGATTTGTCTAAAAAACATACTAAGCAAATACTCCAGGTTGGACACCAATACAGATCATCCCCCTTATACTACAAAGTAAAGGAGATGGTAGAGAATGGTTATTTAGGAAAAGTAACTCATATAGATTGCCGTTGGGATAGAAATTGGAATTGGAGAAGAGCAGTTCCAAGTAACTCTCTGGAAAGAAAGGTGAACTGGCGAATGTATAAGGAATATTCGGGAGGTTTGGCGGCAGAGCTACTTTCTCATCAAATAGATTTTATTAACTGGACTTTTAATACCAATCCGCAAGAAATATTTGCAACTGGCGGGATAGACTTTTATAAAGACGGTAGAGAAACTTTTGATAATCTTCAAGCTGTCTTGCGTTATAAAGAGGCCGGAATGATTGGAACCTTTGGTGCCACTTGTGCTAATAAAAAAGATGGTTACCTTTTTAAGATAAAGGGTTCTAAGGGAGCTATATCGCTGCTCGTAAACGAAGGTACTTTTTATCCGGAGAAAGAAACATTGGAAGCTTTACAAACCGTTGATGGAGTTACGGGTGCGACGAAGATTACGTGGAATAAAGATGGAGGAATTCCAATTTTAAATGAACGAACTAAAGATGGTACGTGGTATGCTTTAAAAGATTTCCATCGTAGTGTAGTTGAAAATAAATTACCAGACTCAAATGTAATTACCGGAGCAAAAACTGCTTTTTGTGTTGATATGATTAATCGGTCTTCTTATGCTGACACCATTCAATACTGGAAACCAGAATACAATATAGGCTAACTGTAAAATCTTTTAGCAGAACCGGATTTTTTCTTTTTAGGTGACGATTTAGTTTTATCGTCACCTTTTTTTCTGGACGATTTAGTTTTGTTGAATTGTTTCTCTTTATGAGGAGTGTCTGTTTTAACAGATGCTTCTTCAGTTCCAGAAGAATTGTTTACCATTTCCATGATATTTTCAAGTTCATCTGCAGTAAGATATCTCCATGCACCTAGAGGGAGTTTAGCCAGAGTGACATTCATAATTCTTGTCCTTTTCAGTTTCGTCACGTGGTAGCCAAAAAACTCACACATTTTTCTGACCTGTCTGTACAAGCCCTGAGTTAAAATAATTCTGAAAACAAACTCAGACTCTTTAAAAACCTGACATTTCTTTGTTACGGTATCCAAAACGGGAACACCATTCATCATTTTCTTTACAAATTCATCTGTAACAGGCTGATCAACTGTGACAATATATTCTTTTTCATGGTTGTTTCCCGCCCTCAATATTTTATTCACAATATTTCCGTCACTGGTAAGGAAAATAAGCCCTTCAGAAGGTTTATCTAATCTGCCTATGGGAAATATTCGTTTTGGGAAGTTAATATAATCAATAATATTATCCTTAACGTCTGTTTCTGTAGTGCATACGATACCCCTGGGTTTATTGAACGCAATATAGACGGGTCTTTCCCCAGATTTGTTTAATTTTAATCTTCTATCGTCAACAATTACCTCGTCAGAGTTGCTTATTTTATCTCCGATTTTTGCAGTTTTACCATTGATGGTTACTCTGCCTTCTGCAATTAATCTATCAGCTTCTCTTCTCGAGCACATTCCACTATCACTGATAGCTTTATTCAAACGAAATAAGTTTTGATCTCCCAATCCCATAAAATGCATTTTGTCAAAGATAAAAAGTAAATTCTGATATTTCGTTTAATAAGATTATTCCCATTGTTTCTTTGCACTCAAATCGTTATTTTGGTATGGAATTTGGCTTACCATTATAAACTTTGCCTATGAAGGGATACAGGATTATTACTATTTGCATACTATTGCTTATAGCAAACACAACGATTGGCCAGGTAAATGAAGACAGAATTTGCGGCAAATGGATATCTAAGGAAAAAAATCTTATTGTAAAAGTCTTTAAAAAAGCGGGAGACCTAAGAGCAAAAATTCTTTGGTTTAAGCCAGAAAAAGATAAAGACTTAGACGAATTTAAAGATTCCAGTAATCCAGATCCATCTTTAAGAGACAGGAAAGTGCTCGGAATGGAAATTGTAGAAGGATTAAAATATGACCCTGAAACAAGAAGCTGGGAAAATGGTAAGATATATGATCCTTATCATGGTCGGTTCTGGGATTCTGCAGCGTATGTTACTAAAGACGGTTTGCTCAAAGTAACCGGATATTGGAAGTTTAAATGGATTGGTAAAACTTTAACTTTTGATAGGTTACCGGAAGAAGGTATAGCGGGTAAATTTTAGCTATTTTCTTTATGTTATTTCTTTTGGCTAAGATATAAACCTCCAATAACCAGTACCGTTCCAATACAAGTATATAGTGTAATTGGTTCATTCATTAGCCACCAGGCGTAGAAAAAACCGAATATAGGACACAGGAATAACCATAAAGATGCTCTTACTGTGTCAATACGTAAGAGGTAAAACCAGCAAATTAGCCCAATCACAGAAACCGCAAGACTAAGCCATAATACAGCGTACCAAAATCTGCCGTCCAAAACCACTTGCGAAGTATCAGACATGAGAAATGTGAATGGAAGTAGGAAAATTCCTCCTAATGTAACTTGCCAGCCATTAATTAAAATATTCGATAAAGACCATCTTGTTTTTGCATAATATACGCTGGCAAATGATACGGCAATCATGCTTAAAGACAATAAGAATAACCCAAAAAGATTAGTTTGACTATTATTAAGTAAAGGAATGGTTGCAATATATATACCCAGAATTCCCAATATAATACTTATCCATTCTTTTCTCGATGCTTTTCTGCCAATAAGCCAGCCTGAAATAAGGACAATAAGTAAAGGATTCGTAGATACCGCTAAACTGCCAATTCCGGCTGCCGTATACTTCATGGCATAAACATATAATCCTAAATATAATGTAGTATTTAAAAAACCAAAAAATGCGAGATGTTTCCATTCATCTCCAGTAGGTTTTCTGTATTGTTTAGAAAATATGGCATAGGCAATAAGTACGAAGCCCGCAATAAAAAAACGGGCATTTCCCAATATGAGCGGAGGAACTGATAATACTCCAAATTTAGTAGCTACAGCTGCTGACGACCACAGCATGGCAAACAGAATACCTATAAGGATATTTTTCATTACTGGTCGCAAAAGTAAGGTTATCGTTATGAAGAATAAAGAACAGTGCGTAAAATAATTGTAGAGATTAGATATTATTGAGGGTGATGGATGTCCCTATCCTCATTAATAATCGAATTTGTGTTGGTGTAAGTTCCCCAATAGTTGCGATATTTGTTGTTATGAAATTTAAATTGGGTGAGTTTGTACGTTTTATAGACGAAAATCGAGAAGGCTATATTACCAGAATTATTGATGATCAGATTGTAGCGGTTACGGGTGACGATGATTTTGAAATACCTGTTGCTGTCAGTAATCTGGCCAGAGTGCATGGACATATGGCCAATGCGATAGCGAATGATTTTGGAGATGGTGAAGAAGAAAAGCAGGTTGCTGCTGCAGAATTTAAAACAAAGGGAATTTCGTTAGCTTTTGTTCAGGATGTTAACAAGGGATCGTTGCTGCATTTCTTCGTAGTAAATGAGACATCTTTTGAACTGCTCATAACATTGAACACTGAATTAAAGGATACTTATAAAGGAGAGTTTTCGGGTAAAATTGGGCCATCTTCTATTACTAAAGTATACACTGCTTCTTTAACAGAGCTGGACTTGTGGCCTAAGTTTCTGATAGATATATTAGGTTTTACATCTTCTAATATTAAGCCAATTAAACCCATCTCGCTAATCCATAAATTTAAGGCTAAGGACTTTTCAGATACAAAGAAAACAGTACCATTTATTAGACAAACAGGATGGATAATGCAACTGGATGAACCCGAGTTAAAAATAGATGCGGAGAAATTGAAAGCCAGCTTTTTCAGCCAGCCTCAAAATGAAACTAAAAAAGTCGAAAAGCCTGCAAGGGAGATTGATTTGCATATAGAAAAACTACGTGACAACTATCAATCTCTGAGTAAACCAGAAATATTAGATATACAGCTTAAAGAATTTCATTCTAAACTGGCTGCAGCTATAGTTCACAAATTTGTAGATATGGTCTTTATTCATGGTGTTGGTAATGGAATATTAAAAGATCATATCCATAAAGCTCTAAGTAAACATCCTCAGGTACGGACATTTAAAGATGCTTATAAAGAAAAGTTTGGCTATGGGGCTACAGAAGTTATTTTCAAAACTTAAACATTATCCAAATTATACATTGTAAGCAAAAGTAATTTAAACGCTATGTTTTAGATCATCAGTCCTGTCCTGATGATCTGGATACTAATTAATCAACTAAAGGTTTATAGAAACTTAAAAAGTTTAAAATGTATATTTGAATTTATGAAATTTTAAAACAATGAATTCAGAACAACTTTCCGTTTTTGATATATTTAAAATAGGGGTATGGCCATCCAGTTCGCATACGCTTGGTCCATGGAGGGCAGCTCAGGCATTTTTAAAAGAAATAGCCGATGTTTTAACCGAAGTAAAACATGTCAAAGTACTATTGTACGGTTCTCTTGCTAAAACGGGAATTGGACATGGAACAGATATCGCAGCTGTGTTGGGACTATGCGGTTTCGATCCGGTGACTATGGATGTGAATTTGATAAATCCTACTATTGCTGGCATCAGAGAAAAAAATACCTTACTTCTTGGCGGAAAGTATGCGCTCGCATTCGATTATAATAAAGATATTGAATTCTTATTCTCAGAAAGTTTACCGCAACATCCTAATGGAATAATTTTTAAAGTTATTTTGGCTGATGGAGATGTATTGTCTTCGACCTATTTTTCTATAGGTGGTGGTTTCATTATTAAAGAAGGAGAAGAGAAAGAATATTCCGAGTCTTCTTATGCAGACTATCCTTTTCATATAGAAAATGCAGGAGATTTATTGCATTGGTGTATGAAAACAGGCTTAAAGATTTCGGATGTGGTATTTGAAAATGAACTGGCTATTCACTCAGAACAGGAGGTGAAACAAGGAATTTTAGATATAGTTTCCGTTATGAAAGAGTGCGTGTATAGAGGATGTCAATTGACGGGTACGTTACCTGGAGGGCTTCATGTAGAGCGAAGAGCAGCGAAAATAAGCAAAAAACTACTCGGCGATTATAAATATAGCGACTATGTATCCTGGTTAGGAGCGATAAAGCAAACCGGAGCAGATTTTCCAAATATTTTAAACTGGATCAGCTGTTTTGCCTTGGCGGTAAACGAAGAGAATGCATCGTTCAGCAGAGTTGTAACTGCTCCGACTAATGGCTCTGCTGGAGTTATTCCAGCTGTTCTTCACTATTTCATGATTTTTTGTGATGGCAATACAGAAGAGAAAATTATACAATTTATGCTTACCGCATCAGAAATTGGCTCTATCTTCAAAAGAGGAGCAACCATTTCTGCCGCTATGGGTGGGTGCCAGGCAGAAATTGGCGTTTCTTCTGCAATGGCAGCAGCTGCTTTAACAGAATGTTTAGGAGGTTCGCAAAGACAAGTTCTAATGGCGGCAGAAATAGCCATGGAGCACCATTTGGGGTTAACATGCGACCCGATAGGAGGTCTGGTTCAGATTCCCTGTATAGAAAGGAATAGTATGGGTGCCATAAAAGCTATTACAGCATCGCAATTGGCTATGCAGACCAATCCGGATAATGCTAAAGTAAGTCTTGATGCAGTAGTGAATACCATGTGGCAAACGGCATTAGATATGAACTCGAAGTATAAAGAAACATCCGAGGGAGGGCTTGCGATAAACATTCCATTAAGTTCTCCGGAGTGTTAGAAATCGATTTATAAATGGAGATAGGAAATCTAAAAATATAATTGAATATTTACGGTTTTTACCGAAATCGTTTTTAGAAATATGCCGAAAATTTATTTAGCATCTAAGTCGCCCAGAAGGCAGGAATTATTAAAATTAATGGGTCTGGAATACACCTTGTACATTAAAGACATTGATGAAAGCTATCCGGAATCATTAAGAGCAAATGAAGTAGCCGAATATATAGCAAAAAAGAAAGCTAATGCTTTTGCCGTTTCTGAAGAGGGAGTGATTGTAACCGCAGATACCGTTGTTGTTGTTGATAATGAAATTTTAGGCAAACCGTTGGATGCGGATGATGCTTCGGCTATGTTAAGGAAATTATCGGGCAGAAAACACGAAGTAATTACGGGAGTATGTATTGTTTCTAAAGAACATCAGGTCTCTTTTAGCGAGGTAACCGAAGTGCATTTTAGAACGTTGCAGGATACCGAAATAGACTATTACATTAAAAATTATAAACCTTTTGATAAAGCAGGAGCTTATGGGATTCAGGAATGGATTGGGGTAACAGCAATTACAGGAATTGTTGGTTCTTACACCAATGTAGTGGGATTGCCAACCGAAAAGCTTTATGAGGGTTTAAAAGACTTTGGCTTTTTTAAAGAAGGTATCTAAAAGCATTAACACTGGTTACATTCCTATTCATCGTATCGCATCAAGTTAAGAGTTTTAAATCGTATTATTTCCTCACTCTTAATCGCTTTGGGAGAGAGTGAGGAAATTTGTAAACCTGTGTTTTATAGTCATCTATCCGTTCATCTTTTTCCTTCGTTCTGCTCCTCCAAGGGAGTTCCTTCGGAACAAAGGAGCCCCCTTCGGAAAGAGAGAAGGGACCCAAAGGGCGGATGAGGGTTTACGATTATGTAGTGAATTTAAACTAAGCGTAATACAGAAAATGCCTCTTTTTCAGGTGCTTTCTATAAATTGCAGGTTTAAAGTCACGTTATTCATAAATTCAAGATGTCTAAGCATATAAAATTTACATCTTAATTTCAGAAACATTTGTTCCGCATTTTAACATATTGTCTCCGTAATAGGGGTTACTAACCTGTTTTTCATTGGAAAGCCAAACACCTCCTGCATCATTATTTGCCATAGGGCAATTTTGAACATAAATTACTCCCGAACTTGGCTTGTTAGCAGTAAAATAATCTACTAGCTGGTTGCTTAATTTATCTAAATAACTTCTTCTTGTTTCCAGATCAGAAGCTTCCTTTATTAATTTGGCCTGATTGGCAATCTCAGCATTATTTACAGCATATAATGCGTTTTCAAGTTCTGCAGCGGCATTTTTTGCTTCGTTATCATTAGCGCTTACCAGTGAGTTTTTTAAATGAATATAATGGTGATATACATTTCCAACTTTCTCATCAGAAAATGAAGGAGTATTTTCACCAGTTTTAGCATGTTCATGTCCCTCATGACTGTTGTCATGACTGTGATTTTCCTGGCTTTGTTCTGAATGGGTTGCCTTATTTGAATTGTTGCAGGCAGCAAGACTCAGTGAAATTGCTACAAAAGATACTTTAAAAAGGTTTTTTAAATTCATGATGATTTGTTTGTTGTTTTATATTTTAAAATTTAATGACGTTGTAATATTATAGAACCAGATGTCCTTTTTTTAATTTATACTCGCTATAAAGTAAATAGGCACCGCTGTAAACTATCTGTTCTCCAGAATTTAAACCAGACTTTACGATTGCAAAGTTCTCGTTTTCTTTGTCAGTTTCAATTTTTCTTGGTTCATAAGTGTTTTTTTCGGTTTGAACCCAAACATGCTTTTGATTTTGATGTCTGACAATCGCATCTACAGGAATGCTTAAAACTTCATTTTCTGCTGCTTTATTGATAATGACCTTTGCAAGCATGCCTTCCTGAAAGTTTAAATCAGGGTTTTTAATAGAGGCTCTTATTGTTACAATTTGCTGAGCATCGTTATATTGTGGGTTAATGAAATCTACTTTGCTTGCAATTGCCTGATCTTCAAAGCCGGGGATAAGTACCTGAATGGTTTGACCTGTTTTGATGTTTTTTAGTTCGTGAGGATAGACATCAGCTTCTACCCATAAGTTATTCGAATTCTCTATTCTGAACAAAGCCATTCCCATATTTATATAGGATCCCTCTATCAAATTAATCTCCTTTACGATCCCCGAAATTGGTGCATACACAGTTAGAAGTGCATCTGTTTTTTTTCTGCTTTTTAGTTGAGCAATTTGTGTTTCGCTCCATCCGTATAATGCCAGTTTGTGTTTTGCTGCTTCAGTTAATTTCTTGTAAATACTTTCGTTCGGAAATTCGTCTTGTTGTTTTAAGTTTAGCAGGTAATCGGTCTGAAGTGCCAAAAGTTCCTCGCTATAAATACTGTAAAGTTTTTGACCTTTTTGTACAGGCGATCCGATCTCTTTAACGTAAAGCCGGTCTACACGGCCATTATAACGAGCCGAAATAATTTCAATTCCATTGGCGTCGGTAACGATTTTTCCTTTAATTTCCATCTGATTTTGAAAGGTGCCGGAGCCAACCGTCATCGTTTTTATATTTGCCAATTTAATCTGACTATCGCTGAGCATCAAAACAGGGCTTTCTGTTTTTGTAACCGGAACAAGATCCATGTGACAGATAGGACAGGAACCCGGCTCATCGCGGATAATCTCGGGATGCATAGGACAAGTATATTTTATACCCTGCTTAGCTGCGGGCTGTTCTTTCTTTTGTTCTGAGCAAGAGAAGTTAAGTAGTGATAAGCCTGCAATAATTATCGAAAAATATATCCTGAATTTCATTGTGATATTTTTAGTTTGTTCTGATTGTTCCTTCAGAATCGATTAAATAAGCTGCATTTTCTGCAATTCTATCATTTTCTGTTATTCCTTGCGAAACACCAACCAGGTTGCCCGACGAATATCCATTAAGAATAACCTTATACGGTTGTAAAGATTTTCCTTTTTTTAGAAATACAATCGTTTCGCTGCCTTTGGCGTAAATGGATGTTTTAGGGATCCAAATCCCGTCTTTAGGCTCAGTTATAGATTTTCCCGTTATCAATTCGCCAATATGATGTGTTTTTTCTTTGATATCTACTCTAACAATAGCAAAGGCGGCCTCATCTTTGAAGTAAGGAATATAACTTGATATACGGTGTGCTTTCCCACCTATCCAGATTTTTTTTGTTTCTTTTATCTCTTTAAGATATTCCGGATTGATATAAAATTCTGCCCAGTAATCGCTGTTGTCATAAACAGAAAAGACAGTTTCGCCGGCATTTACATACATGCCTTCTCGAATTTGCAATGGATCATTATTGGTAACGGGAGAAGAGCCAGAGCTCGCATTTCCATTTTCCATTCCCATTGCATCGCCCGGTTCTGACTCATCGGGTTTAGCTACAGATGAAGAAAAATCTGCAATATAACCGCTCCTTTTACTGTAAACAGGAAAACGATACATCACTTTTCCGGTTTTGATGAGCGAATTAATCTGAGCCTCATTGGCGCCAAGTAGTTTAAGCTTGCTTTTTGCCCTGTTTAATAATTCCTGATCCTGATTTTTTACGAGATAAAGAACTTCCTGTTGTGCATTAACCAGATCAGGACTGTAGATTTCAAAAATCAACTGTCCCGAATTAACTTTCTGGAAGTTATATTTTATATACATTTTTTCAATCCGACCACTTACGAAAGAAGCTATAGCACTTTTTTTATTAGGATTAAAAGTTATTTTTCCATTCAAAGTTATCGTATCAGACAGCACCAGCTTTCGCGGATAAACTGTCTTTACATCAGAAAATATTACCTCATTTACGTTATTTAATAAAGGTTCAACTTCTTCTGAAACTTCTGCGTTGGCATCGGAATGGACAGGAACCAAATCCATGGAGCATATTGGACAGGTTCCCGGTTCGTCTTTTATTATTTCAGGATGCATTGGGCAAGTATATTTGCTTTCTCCCGATGAAGTGCTTTTATTGCGATTACATGCTGTTATCAAAATAAAAAAACTAAACATAAAGACCAATAGACTATTATTTTTCAATGCTTTTTTCATATTCGATAATCATTTTGTACAAAGTCCCCAATTGACTAACATAATCCTGCTGGGCTTTATTGAGTGTTTCCCATGCATCAATAACCATTGGTAATTCTTCTTTATTTTCCTGATAATTCAGTAACAAAACATCCAGATTTTTCTGCATAGCCGGAACTACTTTATTTTTGAAAGTATTTGCCCGGTTCTCCATCGCCAGAATATTTCTTTCCATACTTTTTATCATTCCAAGCATATTGACAAGCATAGCCTGTTTTTCTTGTTGCATTGCGGTAACCTCCAGCTTATTGGCTTTTAAATTCGCTTTATATTTTTTAGCAGACCATGGTGCAATAGGAATACTTAACATCGCCATAGCCGAATATTGCCGGGGCATCATCGCCGAAAATGAAGACATATGGTCGAATTTTAATTTGATCTCGGGGTTTGCCTCTTTTTTTATCATCTCGGCATCCAATTTCATGCTCCCGATTTCGTTATCCATCACTTTAATTTCACTAATATTATGGTTAAGATAAGTGGAGTCAAGATTAGCAACGGGGGTGAATTGCAGTTCCGCAGATTCATCTATCTCGAAATTTAATTGTGGATTCCTGTTCATCAATACATTTAAATTGATTTTAGCAATGTCAACACTACTCTCAATTTCGTTCAACATAGATTCCATCTCGAATATCCTGCCTTCCGCTTTGTAAATCTGACTTAAATTTCCTTTGTTGTACTGATATCTGATCTCACCCAATTTTTTCATGGTTTTCATGATCTCGATATTCTTCTCCAGATAAGCCAGCTTTTTTCGGCTAATGATGATATCAAAGTAGTTCTGTTTGGCAAGATTCTTCAATTCGTTCATGGTCATACCTTTTTGAGCTTCTGTAATTGAAGAAAGTGAAGCCAAATACTTCTCTGTAGCTTTATTCATACCTATCATTGGAATAGACTGTTCTACAGAAAGCATCCATGCACCTTTATCGTTATCAGACATGATTTCCTGTCCGGGATATGGAGTCATAAAAGTTCCTGCACCAATCATAGGGGCCATCCATGATCTTGCACTTTCTGTTTTCGCTTTCTGGCTACCGATTTTCTGATCGTAAGATTTCAGTTGTAAGTTTTCTGTCGAAATCTCAGCTATAATTTGTTCAAGACTTAACTTCTCCTGTGCAAAAACAGGGAAGGAGAACAAGCCGAGTAATATTATTATACTACACAGAATATTATGTAAAATCTTTTTCATGCCGGTATTATTCTTAATGTTTAACATCTAGCACCTCCAGTTTTCCGAATTTTTTCAATTCATATTCTTTAGTCATTAAAAAGATTAATGGTGTTACCAGTAAAATATGTGTAGAGGAAGTTAATACACCACCAATCATAGGGAGTACAATGGGTAACATTACATCACTTCCCACTCCGGTAGACCACAGAACAGGCGTTAATCCGAATAGCGAAACACAGACTGTCATGATCTTTGGCCTTAATCTTTTAGCGGCACCGTGAATAACATATTCTTTAATTTCCTCAGGACTAATAGTTTCTGCACTATTTCCTTTTTTTGCTACCAGTTGTTGCATAGCATCGTTTAAATAAATTACCATAACAACGCCGGTTTCTACCGCAATTCCAAATAATGCAATAAAACCAACAGCAACGGCTACAGATAAATTTATTCCGTAAAAATAGACAAGGAAAGCACCACCTATTAAGGCAAAGGGGATGGTTATAAGACTTAGGAATGCTTCTCTTATAGATTTAAAAGCGAAATATAGGGATAGAAATATAATAACAAGAACTATCGGAGCAATCATCATTAATGTTCTTTGTCCGCTGATTAATTGTTCGTATTGTCCGCTCCATTCCAGGAAATAACCGTTTGGAAGCTTAAGTTCTGCGTTGATTTTATCTATTGCATCCTGAACAGTGGTACCAATGTCTCTGTCTCGAACATTGAACATCACAGCTCCGCGGAGAATAGCATTGTCCGACGTAATCATTGGAGGACCATCTACAAAATTGATATCAGCTACGCTTTCAAGTGGAATAATTCCGGCGTCGTTTGTATTTAATGGAATTCTTTTTAACCTGTCAATGCTGTTTCTATAGTCTTCAGCTAATCTCACCTGAATGCCGAAACGCTGCCTGCCTTCAATCGTATTGGAAATAACGGCCCCACCCAGAGCAGTTTCAATAGTCATATTTACATCGTCTACGCTAAGACCGTAACGTGAAAGCTGGTCTCTTTTGATATCAATTTCCAGATAACTTCCTCCCGTAACAGGTTCTACGTACAGGTCTTTCACACCGTCAATGCTTTTTAATACTTGTTGGGCTCTTTCGGATACCAATTGGATGCTATCCAGGCGTTGGCCATAAACCTTTATTCCTACGTCCGTTCTAATTCCTGTTGCCAACATGTTTATTCTGTTGATAATAGGTTGCGTCCACCCGTTTACAACACCCGGGATCTGCAGCTTGCTATCCAGCTCTTCAATGATCTTCTTCTTGGTCATTCCTTCACGCCATTCGCTCTTAGGTTTTAGCATAATAATGGTTTCTATCATGCTGAGTGGCGAATTATCTGTTGCCGTATTAGCTCGCCCTGCTTTCCCCAAAACCTGCTCTACTTCCGGAACCGATTTGATGATCTTATCCTGAACTTGTAAAATCCTTTTGATTTCTGAGTTTGAAACATCAGGTAAAGTTACTGGCATGAAGAGAATAGATTGTTCATCTAATGGCGGTATAAACTCTTTTCCCAAACTGAAAAGCATTGGAATGCTGACTACCAGAGCAAGAATATTTATACCAATTGTCGTTTTTCTGTATTTCATACAGGCTCTGATGACAGGTTCGTAAACTTTTTCCAGAAACCTGTTTATAGGGTTGGACTGTTCTGGTTTAAACTTTCCTTTCATGAAGAAAGAAATTAAAACAGGAGCCAGGGTTACAACCAAAATCGCATCGATAATCATGATGAACGTTTTGGTATAAGCCAGTGGGTGAAATAGCTTTCCTTCCTGACCTTCCAAAAGGAAAATGGGAAGAAAAGACGTGATGATAATTACGGTTGAATAAAAAACACCCCTGGAAACCTGTTTGCAGGACTTTTCTATAATAGATAATCGTTCCTGATTATCCAGTTCTACATAATCCTTTTCTCTTTTAGAGAATATATTTTTAATACGTTGCCACATTTTCTTAGTTCATTAGTAGCCTCACCCCCAGCCCCTCTCCGAAGGAGAGGGGAGCTAGGTAGTATTGCTATGTACCTTTTTTCTTCATTTTAATGTTACTGCTCCTAAATAGTCATTGAACATAGTACATATGTACTTTAGTCCTTAGACTTTAGTCCTTCATTCAGTTGCTTTTGCCTTTCAGAAAGATGCTTATAAGCATTTTCTGTCATAATAATGCCGTTGTCTACAATAACGCCAATTGCTAAAGCTATTCCTGTTAGCGACATGATATTCGAGCTGATATCAAAATAGTTGAGCAAAATAAAGCTGGCAGCAATAGTAATAGGGATCTGAATAATGATGCTCATGGCACTTCGCCAATGCATTAAAAACAGAAACACGATTATACAAACCACAATAATTTCTTCAATTAAGGTATTCCTTATTGAAGCGATAGATTCTTCTATAAGTCCGCTGCGGTCGTAAACAATATTGAAAGAGACTCCTTCAGGTAAACCCTTAGAAACTTCTTCCATCTTTTGTTTAACATTTTTAATAACCTCATCTGCATTTTCACCATATCGCATCACGATAATACCGCCTACGGTTTCTGCCTCGCCATTTAAATCAAAAATACCCAGTCTGTTTTCGCTAGACATTTGAACTTTCGCAATGTCACTTACTTTTATTGGAATGGAGTTTTTTGTCTTTACGGAAATATTGTTCAGTTCGTCTATGTTTTTGACATATCCGTTAGTTTTTATAATATATCCTACATCATTTAATTCAAATTTTCTACCACCGGCTTCATTATTATTGCTTCTTACAGCTTTAATAACTTCATCTATAGTGATGTTATAATAAGAAAGTTTATTCGGGTCTACGCTAAGCTCGTAAGATTTGACAAAACCACCGAATGAAGCAACTTCGCTGACTCCGGGAACATTTTGCAAACCAAATTTGACGTACCAATCCTGAATAGCCCTTTGCTCACCTAAATCCATTCCTTTTGCATTTAGGGTGTACCAAAGAACATGACCAACACCTGTTCCGTCAGGCCCAAGAGTAGGAGATACACCTTCAGGAAGGCTTTTTCCAATACTTGCTAATCTCTCCAAAACACGAGAGCGAGCCCAGTAGGTATCTACATCATCTTCAAAAATGACGTAGATAAAACTCATTCCAAACATAGAATTCGCCCTAACATATTTTACTTTAGGAATTCCCTGTAAGTTAGTAACCAATGGATAAGTGACCTGATCTTCGATAATCTGAGGACTTCTGCCCATCCACTCGGTAAATACTATTACCTGATTTTCTGAAAGATCAGGAATTGCATCTATCTTATTTTTCTTTACTGCATAAATCCCGGCAGCAAATAAAAAGCATGCAACAAGTAGAACTAAATACCGGTTTTTCAGCGAAAAACCTATTAGGTTCTCAATCATCTTTTAATGATATAAGTTTAAAAAAGAAATAATTAGATAAAACAGAGATTATTAATCTCTAAATGGGATTTTGGTTGATATTAATAACCAAAAAAGAGGAGAAATTCTAATTACGGAATTGCCCTAAAAGGATATATAACCCTTCTTTGAGCATAGGAAAGAGCGAGACTTTTGGTTTCTCGTCATCCTCAGAGTCTTCTGTGTTAAAATTAAGGAAACTTAAAACGTAGCTTTTTAAAAATACCAGAGATTGGGTAAAAGAGTTATCCTTTTTAGAACTTGGATTATCTACTTTTACCGGGTTTTTAGTAGCTACTTTAGATTCTTTACAGCATGATTTTTCCGATTTTCCGTCACAATGTTTCTGGCCTTTTTTATTACACTCTTTGTGATTTTCTTCTTTTTCCCCAGATTTTTTTTGACAGCAAGAATCTTTTTGTTGTTGTAAACTAACGTTTTTTAATTCGTTAGCACAGAAATGAAGATTGAGCGTCATACCGGTAGATACGATAAAAATCATCGCAATCATGAATAATGACAATATTTTATGGCTCAATTTCATTGGTAACAAACTTATAACAAATTAGTGAATTTTAAAAGTACAGAATGAATGTAACAGTTAATTTACTTTTATCTAAGAGCCTGTTTAAAGTCTAATCGAAATATTTATTACAGCTAGAGATTGCTTCGTTCCCGAATCAAGTTCGGGACAGGCTGTACCTTCTCGCAATGACGAAAATAGGGGCGCCACTGCGAGGTACGAAGCAGTCTCTATACCATCTGTACTTCTAATTATACATTTTTAAACAGGCTCTTACAATATCAATAAATACTGATTAAGTTCCGGAAGTTTGATGTCTTCTCTAACTTCCGGAAACGTTATTCTATGTTATTTTACCTGATATCTATAAATTCCCCGACCTATATTTCCATCCATATCTATTCCTTCAACAACAACTTTATAGGTACCTTTTCCATCACCGTTAAAGTATTCCAGAGCAGTTTTTCCATCTTTGTCCGTATTGATTATTGGATTCCAGAAAATTGTTGTTCTTAAATCTTCTGGTTGGGTTGCTGCCCTGGGACCTGCATATTTGGGAGCGTAAAATTTTCGTTCTACCGAATAACCTTTAGGCTTATATGTCAGTATATTGGCAGGCGGGAACATTTCTTTTAGCTGATCTTTAGAAATAGGTGTTTTTTTGATTTCCTTTAAGTTTACGACCAGGACACCTTGCGTATTCGTTCTTCTGTTAATGCCGCTTAAACCGTCATTATTGAAAACCTCAATAGATTCGACACCATTAGCATCTATACTTGCCAGGTAACTTACATCTACAGGCATGTCGTTAACATAAATCTCGATAGGAACTCGGCTTCCCTGATTATAGCTTCTGGTTAAATAGAGCATATTATCTATGTAAGTGATTCCAGATCCGGATAAGCAGTTCAATAAATTAGCACAAGCCTGCAATTGTTCACTGGATGTTACTTTATCTGCCATCATATTTAAACCAGACAAAGATGAATGATCGAGGTGGCTTGGTTTGCGCTCTGCGCTTGCTTTAACAACGACTTCCTTAAGCATGAAAGCATTACCATATTGGAGTTTTGCATTTTTCAGGTAGGTGTTAAGCGTACTGTCAATATTTAAAATTTCGGCAGGTTTATTTACATTAGAATATATTGCGGGGTAAGGTTCTCCATCTATCATAATCCTGATATCTTTTGCCGAGTTTACATTGTTTCTTGCGTTAACAATGACCTCAGAAGAGTCTCTGAACACAACATTCGGGAATTTAAATTTTCCCTCTTTGTCCGTAGTAGCAGGAGATG
Organism: Pseudopedobacter sp.; assembly: GCF_040392825.1. Taxonomy (NCBI): domain Bacteria; kingdom Pseudomonadati; phylum Bacteroidota; class Sphingobacteriia; order Sphingobacteriales; family Sphingobacteriaceae; genus Pseudopedobacter; species Pseudopedobacter sp. The sequence goes on along the minus strand of NZ_JBEBVH010000024.1, from coordinate 4,752 downwards.
TAAAATGCCTGTCCGGTATCTGAAGCAATAGTCTGGCACCCGGCCATGTCATTCCGTTCGCTCTGCGTATAGTTCCCGTAATGTCTATGCCTTGTTCGGGAAGGTATGTTATTTTTGGAAATTTGCCTTCTATAGCGTCCTTGTACAAAAACTTTCTATAACCTTGTGTTAGCATCAATAGATCCAGATCGCTTTCTTTTTTAGTATCTGTTTTGTTAAAATAATAGTTTGGTTTTTCTATATATCCGGCTAAATCCGAGCTCAATAACAAATTGCTTAAGATAGTTGTTTCGGTGTCTTCGTTAGAAGGAACCTTGGTTTCATCTATAACAGAAATCGAATAATTTCCTTCCTTTGCAGCCTCGCCATTTTTTGCAAGAATATTCAGTTTTACTTTCTGCCTCCCACCATAGGTTGACAGATCAGAATTGATTTTTATATCTAATAAGTCATTCCTTTTAATAAACGTTAATCTTTCGCTAATAGGAGAGCCGTTAGAAGCTAACAAACTAATTTGTAAAATACCAGAAGGAAACTTGTTTTTAGGGATTTCTGCATTAAAACTTTGTCCACGCAAGATACTTTGAGCAGCGTAGTAAACAATTCCGGCATTTTGAGCTATAATATAAAATCCCTTATTCAAATTGGCTTTAAAGTAGTTGTCATTGGCATTGATTCTTAGAACCACGTTTTCCTGATTTTGTGAGACAGAAACATTCATGCCTGTGTCTTTTACCGGAGGAAGATCGAAATTCTTTGAAGAACCATCTTTAAATGTAACGTTCGCTTTGTATGCATTGCCAGGTTCTGGAGTAAAAGAAATTAGTCCCATTCCCAGGTGCTGTGAGTCGCCCGTAACAATACTTTTTCCATTTTTATCTACAATAGAAACCTTTGCATCAATACCCAATCCATCCGATCTGATCGCTTTAAAGGCAACTTTCGACGGAATTCCGGCAATTAAATCTCCGCCTTCCGGAAAGAATTGAATATCATGTTCTAAAATTGCGGTTTTCAACGGAAAGGTTGCTGTTAAAGGTTTTATATTCCCTGTTTCCAGCGAGGTGTTTAATTGCCCGCGATTAATATCTACCTTCGAAGGGGCAGTAAAGGAAATGTCTAAATAACCATTTCCATCAGTAGTTCCCTTTCCTTTTGCCACTCTTTCATAATCTGCAATTACCTCCCAGCTTACCTTTTTATTCATTAAAGGAATTCCCTTTTCATCCTTATATAATATCTTCGTGTTTACTTTAGCGCCTTTTTCACTTCTGCTGCCATCAAAAGTAATATGTGTATTAAGTTCTTTATTAATACCGTCTCCAATGACTATATTTTTAGTGAAAAAATAGGTCGGATCGAAATTCAGCATCCATTTGGTGTAGGCCCTTAACTGATAGGTACCCTGTGCGAATTTAGGGCTATAGAGTACAATATTTCCGGAAGAAACAGCATTTGTGACCGGAATTTTTAAACTCTCTACCAATGAATCTTTTGCAGAAATTACATCTACATATAGAATTTTGCTTAGAGGGGAGGGAGACCTTTGCTCTAAGGTGACGTAAGCTTTAAACCAAATGGTATCGCCAATAGCGTAATAAGGTTTATCGAAGTGAAGATGTACCTTTTCTGAAGGATAATCATGAAAAAGTTTACCTTTTTTCTCTAAGATAGTATTTAATGAAATACTGTCGGTTTGTGCATATATATAGTTGGACGATACAAGTATAGTAAACAATAGGAGCTTAATATATTTCATCTGCTTATTAAATTAAATATCTGTTCAAATTCCTGCATGTTGGCATGCAGGGCTGGTATATAAACATTCAATTGTTAGTGTATTTATTAGAACATTTAAGTTTTTTCACTAATAAAAGCCCGAATGTTTATTGAACTGATAAATATATTTAAAATATAGAGTTGGCGCAGCATTTTAACAAAAATTTACAAAAGGAAATGAAGTTGAAAAGTATACTCTCGTTTTAAATTTTAGGTATTATACTTTTATTAATAAAGTTTATTGTATATTCGTTTACGTACACATTATTATTATAAACCTGATGAGCCATTATTGTGACGATATACTCATTGCTCAAGTTAAAAAAGGAAGCAAAGCTGCGTTTAATGAAATATATAAGCGGTACTGGGCAGTTTTGTACAGACATGCCCGAAGGATGATTAAGATGGAGGAAGAGTCACAAGATATTATTCAGGATATTTTTGAATCGTTATGGAGAAACCGGGAATCACTGGAGATAAGAGGTGAACTTTCTTCTTATCTGTATTCTGCAGTGCGGTATAAGATATTTGATTTGTTGGATAAAGGAAAGGTGCGAAACGATTATCTTGAAAAGTTGGCAGGTTTTATCCATAATGGAACTTATACCATAGACCATATCTTAATAGAGAAAGAACTTTCCGAGCGAATAGAAAGGGAAGTGAATTTTCTACCTAGAAAAATGCGCGAGGTTTTTGAACTAAGCAGAAAAGAGCATTTGAGCCACAGGGAAATTGCCGAAAGACTTTCATTATCAGACCAAACGGTAAAAAAACAAATTCATAAAGCGCTGAAAATCCTGAAACCTAAATTTGGAATATTTTTTTGGTGTTATATTATTGTTAAACTTTTTTTATAAAAAAGTACCACCTTCCTTTTTGTTAACCTACATATCTAAAAAGCAGTTGCCAAATAGATATGAACCAAGATAAAACCAAAGCATTATTAAAGAAATACCTTAAGGGAGAATGTAGCGAGGAGGAGAGGAAACTTTTGGAATCCTGGTATAACCATCAGATTCAAAAAGAATCTCTTTCTGAAGATATTAATTACGAGTTACTGGAGAAGCATATTTGGGAGAAACTGGATATACCTGATAACAGAAAAATCAGAAACAGATATTGGCATTGGGCTGCAGCGGCCATTGTTGTAGTTTTTTCTGCAATATCGCTTTATCTGTTTGTTGGAAGAAATGAAATAGGTCAGTCTGAGTTGCTTATAGTACCCGGAAGCAACATGGCCAAATTGTCTTTTTCTGACGGTAAAGAAATAAATCTTGATGAAGTTACCGCCGGAGAGACCATTGTCTTAAATGATATTAAGGTTTATAAGAATAAAGATGGTGAGCTGGTTTACAAAGTTGCCGGAGCTGATGATACAAAAGCTATATTCAGTTTATTGGAAACGCCAAAAGGTGGACAATATCAGATAGAACTTGCAGATGGCACAAGAGCATGGCTAAATGCGGCTTCTTCTATCAGATTTCCCTCCGTTTTTGCAAAGCAGGAGCGTTTGGTTGAAATAACCGGCGAAGTCTATTTTGAGGTAGCTAAAGATCCGAAGCGACCATTTAAGGTTAAAGCAAGCGAACAGTTTATAGAAGTTCTGGGGACGCATTTCAATGTTAATGCTTATCATGATGAACCGAATGCTGTTGTTACACTTCTAGAAGGCGCGGTAAAAGTTCAGTCATTTGGAGAGGATTATTTTTTAAAACCCGATCAACAAATACAAACCAGTCTGGTAAATAAAAGTTCTGTAGTAAGTGAAGTAAGTGCCGAAGATGCTGTAGCATGGAAGAACGGAATCTTTCAGTTTAGCGACGAGAAGGTGTCTAGTATTATGCGTAAGATTTCCAGGTGGTATAATGTAGATGTCGTTTTTGCCCAAAATTTTACCGATAAACAAATAGCAGGATCTATTTCAAAATACGAAGACGTAGCTAAAGTATTAGATATGCTTGCATTAACCAATGTAGTTCATTTTAAAATTCAGGGAAGGAGGATCATTGTTATGCCTTGATACCGTACTATAAGTAAAAAATAAGGCCGAAAGTGCTCGCAACACTTCCGGCAGTGTTTGAATATTGTTAATAATCTTTTCGAGAAACTAATTAAAAACTTAAACCCAAACATTTCAAATATATGAAATTTAATGTGTTTACAGGCTTTAGACTAAAACCTAAAGTACTGTACAAATTCATGTTGGTCATGAAAATAGCATTCTTCATTTTACTAACCAGTTTTCTTTCTGTAAGTGCATCTGTTTACTCTCAAAAGGTAAGCTTAAATGTAGAGCAGGCTAAACTTAGAGATGTTTTAAAAAGTTTAAAGCAACAAACTGGCTATAATTTTTTGTACTCTACAGATCTTCTTCAGAAGTCGAAATCTGTAAGCATAGATGTTACTAATGCTGAGCTGACAGAGGTTTTGAACAGATGTTTTGAAGACCAGCCGCTAGACTTTACCATAAAAGATAAGACTGTGGTAATTAAGGAAAAGCGGGCGATTAACTGGAAACAGATTTCAAATGTAGAAATCAAAGGAAAGGTAACCGATATAAAAGGCGACCCTCTTGCAGGCGTAAGTATCAAACTGAAAGGTGCCAATACATACACATTAACTAATGTAGAAGGTGATTATTCAATAAAAGTACCCGACGGAAAAGGAGTCCTGGTTTTTAGCTATATAGGTTTTACCACCAGGGAAATTGATATAAATAATAAAAAGGTATTAAATGTAAGTCTTCTTGAAGCACCTACAAAACTCAATGAAATTGTAGTGGTAGGCTATGGGGAAGTGAGCAGAAGAGATCTCACAGGGGCTGTAGGATCTGTATCCGTAGAAGATTTACAAAAGGCACCTGTAAGGTCATTCGAAGAAGCATTGGCCGGACGTGTCGCCGGAGTACAGGTATCCTCTCAGGACGGTCAACCCGGGTCAACAGTAGATATTGTGATAAGAGGCGCTAATTCT
>NZ_JBEBVH010000023.1:0-25380 GCF_040392825.1 Pseudopedobacter sp. | reverse complement strand
ATAATCCGTACCTAATAGTCTATACGGTATATCCGGGTTTTCTGCAAGACATTCGTGAACTGCTTCGGTATAAACCGTTGGACCAGTCATTTTATGAACATCGTGGGGGAATTTATTTGAAGAGAGATTTTCTAATACCTTTTCGAAGGTGCGTTTAAGAAAAGGATGTTGAGGTTCGTAAATTAATGCCCATTGCACATAGAGGTTAGGATTTTTTTCCATTGATAATATCGCATTATCTTCAGGTAGGATAATCTTAGAAAGTGAGACCTTAATATCGCTGTCGATATCCAAATAGACTCCTCCATGTTTTAACAAAATAGCATATCTAAAAAAATCAGCCTTTGCTGCTCCAATATTTATGCGCTTATAAAGAGCATAAATTTCTTCACCATATTCTGTTCTAATAAAATCGTCTACTCTTTCATCATCATAGAATTCATATTTATAGTCTTTGTTTTTTCTACGGAATCTATATATATGCCATCTGGTTAATAGCGGTAAATCGGTAGATTTAAAGGTTTGATAAATAATTTTAGGTATTGCCATATAATTCGCTGGTGCCTTTAGTTTGATTTCTGTTTGTTGGAGATAGCTATAATATTAACTATTCATAATCTCCTCAATCTCCTCTGCTTCTAATGGGATATCTGCCATCAAATCTATATTTCCATTTGTGGTAATCAATATATTATTTTCTAGTCTTATTCCAAGATTTTCTTCCAGAATATATATACCTGGTTCGTTGGTTAAGATGTTACCGGGCTTAAATGGTTCGTATCTGTTACTTACATCATGTACATCTAAACCTAAATGGTGCGAATTGCCATGCATAAAATATTTTTTATATAACGGCATGTCCGGATTTTGCTTCGCTACATCATGTTTGTCTAATAAACCTAATTTTATCAATTCGAAAGACATTATTTTACCCACTTCTTCCTGATATTCATTCCAGATAGTTCCCGCAACCAACATTTTTCTCGCCTCTTTCATTACCTGTAACACTGCATTATAAACATCTTTTTGACGTTTTGTAAATCGGCCATTTACAGGTATAGACCTGCTAAGGTCAGCATTGTAATTCGCATATTCGGCACCAAAATCAAAAAGAATAACTTCGCTGTCTTTACACAGCTGATTATTATCATTGTAATGAAGGATACAGGCATTTCGTCCAGAGGCAATTATTGGTGGATAAGCATGTCCTGTTGCCCGTTGCCTGATAAATTCATGGATAATTTCAGCTTCGATCTCATATTCTGAAACATTAGGTTTTACAAATTTCAATACCCTGATGAAAGCATCCCTTGTGATCTGGCAAGCCCGTTTGATGTAGGCAACCTCCAGATCAGACTTTACAGGTCTCAGCTCTCTCATGATTACAGAAGCTCTCTCTAATTTATGTAGAGGATACTTTGAACGGATTTCTTCTATAAATCTAATATCCCTATAAGGAACTGTATGGGCATATCTGTCATTTTCATTGGTATTCAGATAAACATTTTCTGCATAATGTATAAGAGAGGGGAAAATATTCCAAAAATCATCCAGCCAGTAGATGTGCTGTATTCCCGAAACCTTTTTCGCTTCTTCTTTAGTGTATTTGTGGCCCTCCCAGATTGCAATATGCTCATTCGTCTGTCTTAAAAACAGGACTTCTTTATATAATGAGTTTGGCGAATCTGGAAAAATGATTAAAATAGATTGCTCCTGATCTATTCCGGTTAAATAAAAAAAATCAGGATTTTGTTTAAAATTGAAGCTTTGATCGCCGCTTCTTGGAAACTCATCATTAGAATTAAATACAGCTATGCTATTGGGTTTAAGTTTATTAGCAAACTTGGCTCGGTTTATAATGAATAGTTCTGAGTTTAGCGCTTCGTATTTCATGTTACTAAATTACAAAACAAGGCCCGAAAAAACTTTTTTATAAAAAAAATGTGAAAATAAATTTTTGGAATGAAATTTGATTATTTGCTCATGTCAAACTTAAAATATATTTTTGACAAAATTTACAATTAAAATTGTTTAACCTTTAAAAAATGATTATGAATTATTCTACAATGAAGAAAACAGTAGCTTTATCGCTAGCCACTGCTTTCGCTGTAGCAGCCAACGCACAAGAGACATCTACTTCTTCTGCGAAGGTATTTGGGGGAGCAAAGCAATATAGAACATGGTCTATAGGTGTTAATGCAGGCGTATTGTCTCCAATTATTCCTTTCGGTACAAATGATTATAGTGAGTGGGAATCAAACTTAGGATACGGATTGTTCATCAAAAAACAATTAGCCCCATCTTTTGCTTTAAAATTGGATGCTCACAGAGGTCAATTATCAGGTGCTGATAAAGCAGGAAATGCGTTCGATACAGATCTTAACTATGCAGTAGCTTTAAAAGGTGTGGTTAATGTTGGAACTGTATCTTTCTTAAAAAGAGAGAAATCTTTAGGTTTCTTCGTACAAGCGGGTGCTGGTTTAACGGGGTACGATTTAAACAGCAATCCATCTAACAACACAGGTTCAAGAAAAGAGTTATTCATACCTGTAGGTGTTGGTGCTAACATTAAATTAGGTGAAGTTGTAGCTTTAAATTTAGGTTACGATGCTAATTTCTTGGATGCAGATAACTTAGATGGAGGTTGGTTAAATGGTTCTTCTAACAAAGACAAATGGTCTTACGGATATGCAGGTTTAGAATTCACTTTAGGTGCTAAATCAAAACCAAGCCTACAATGGTCTAATCCAGTTGCTTTGTTGTACGATGAGTTAAAAGACCCAGCTTTGCGTCAAGAGGTTGAGGCTTTAAAAGGTCGTCTAACAAATGTTGAATCATCAGTTGAGAACTTGAAAAAAGATTCTGATGGTGACGGTGTTGCAGATCACTTAGACAAATGTCCAAATACTCCAGCAGGTGCTAAAGTTGATGGTTCTGGTTGTGAGTTAGATACTGACGGTGACGGTGTGCCAGATTGGAAAGATGATTGTCCAACAGAAAAAGGTACTCCAGAATTGAATGGTTGTCCAGCTTCTGATAATAATACAGTTGCAGAAAACATCCAATTCGAGTTCAACTCTTCAGTATTAAGAACTTCTTCTTACCCAACTTTAGATAAAGTTTCTTCAATGTTGAGAGCAGACAAGTCTAAATCTATTCAATTAGATGGTCACGCTTCTGCAGAAGGTACTGATGCTTACAACATGCAATTATCTATTGATAGAGCAAACTCTGTAAAAACTTACTTAGTAAACTCTGGTGTTGATGCTAAGAGAGTTGCAATCAAAGGTTACGGAGAGAGCCGTCCGATTGCTTCTAACGCAACTGAAGAAGGACGTATCAAAAACCGTCGTGTTGAGTTCAGAAACCAATAATCTTTCTTAGAAAGAATACGATAAAGAAAAAGGAGTTCCGATTAATCGGAACTCCTTTTTTAATTTTATAAATTTGCTATATGTACTTTTTTAGGAAAAAAGACCCTAATCGGCCAATAAGTTTTAATTTAAAAGTGATGCACTGGATAAATAGAATTGCAATCATTATGTTTATCTTGGGACTTATTTATAAGATTTTAGATTGGTTTGTTCTACATTGAAATATAGTTATGAAGAAAGTTATTTATACATCTAACGCACCAGAGCCCATAGGTCCTTACAGTCAGGCTGTTTTAGTAAACGATACTTTATATGTATCTGGTCAGATTGCCATTAACCCCGAGACTAATAAAATTGTTGACCATAATTTAGAGGCAGAAACAGTGCAAGTCTTAACAAATCTAAAGGCTGTTTTGGCTGCTGCAAAAATGGATTTTTCAAATGTGGTTAAAACCTCAATATTTTTGAGTGATATGGACCATTTTGCAAAGGTAAATGAACTTTACGGGAAATGCTTTACATCAGATTTCCCAGCAAGAGAAACTGTAGCTGTAAGGACTTTACCAAAAAATGTTAACGTAGAAATTTCTGTTGTAGCTATAAAACACAGCTAAAAATATTGGTGTGCAAATTTTTAATACTCCCATAGAATACCTAAAAGGCGTTGGCCCGCAGAGGGCAGAAGTATTAAAAAAAGAGCTTGGTATATTTATATATCAAGACCTTCTGCATTATTACCCTTTCAGATATATAGATAAAACCAGGTATTACAAAATTAATGAGATTTATCAGGACTTCCCTTTAGTCCAGATTTTAGTACGGTTAAAGTCATTTGAAATTATCGGAGAAAAACAGGCTAAAAGATTGGTCGCCAGGGTAATTGATGATACGGGAGAATTGGAGCTTGTTTGGTTTAAAGGACTTAGATGGGTAGAAAGGACATTGAAGTTGAATCAGCTTTATGTTGTGTTTGGCAAACCAACATTTTTCAATGGTAAACTCCAAATTGCCCATCCTGAGATGGATTTATTTTCCAGAGATACCAAAGAACGAGGAAATCTTTCCCTGCAGCCAGTATATTCTTCCACAGAAAAACTGAAACAGTTTGCTTTAGATTCCAAAGGTCTTCAGAAAATAATGTCCAATTTGTTGGATGTAATCGCGATTGAAATAGAGGAAGTACTTCCACAATATATCTTGAATAAATATAAGCTGCTACCACGAAAAGAAGCATTAATGCAGATTCATTTTCCTGCCAGTACAGCTATTTTATCTCGTTCTCAGGCAACATTAAAGTTTGAGGAACTTTTCTTTATCCAATTAAAACTGCTGAAGATAAAACACCTTCGTTCACTAAAATTTAAAGGAAGTGTTTTTTCGATTGTTGGGGAAAAGTTCAATCATTTTTATGAGAATCTTCTACCTTTTCAGCTTACCGGAGCTCAAAAAAAAGTATTAAGAGAAATCAGGATCGATACGCAAAAAGGAATCCAGATGAACAGACTGGTGCAGGGGGATGTTGGCTCAGGTAAAACTGTTGTTGCTCTAATGAGTATGCTTCTGGCAATTGATAATGGTTTTCAGGCATGCATGATGGCTCCAACAGAAATTCTGGCGACCCAACATTATGCATCTATCCGGGATATGTTACAAGACGATTTTGTAAAGGTTGCTTTATTAACCGGTTCTACGAAAAGGAAAGATCGGAAGAAAATTCTGGAAGATTTAGAGAACGGTACTTTGGATATATTGGTGGGTACGCATGCCTTAATAGAGGATACTGTTGTGTTTAAGCATTTAGGTTTAGCCGTAATAGATGAGCAACACCGCTTTGGTGTTGAGCAGCGAGCGAAATTGTGGCGGAAAAATCCAATACCTCCACATGTGTTGGTGATGACGGCCACGCCTATACCACGTACACTTGCCATGTCTTTATACGGCGATTTGGATGTGTCTGTTATTAATGAGTTGCCTGCCGGACGAAAGCCAATACAGACTATACATCTTTATGAAAATCAAAGGTTAAGAATGTTTGGTTTTATGCGTAGAGAAATAGCAAAGGGACGACAGGTTTATGTAGTATATCCATTAATTCAGGAAAGTGCCAAGCTTGACCTTAAGAATTTGCAGGATGGTATTGAAGTCTTATCGAGAGAATTTCCTTTACCGCAGTATAAAATAAGTATTGTCCATGGACAGCTTAAGCCAGAGGATAAAGAGTTCGAAATGCAACGGTTTATTAAAGGACAGACACAAATTATGGTAGCTACAACTGTAATTGAAGTTGGGGTAAATGTACCCAATGCATCTGTAATGATTATAGAAAATGCCGAACGTTTTGGTTTGTCACAGCTGCACCAATTACGAGGTAGAGTTGGCAGGGGATCTGAGCAATCTTTTTGTATCCTCATGTCGAAAGATAAATTGAGTAAAGAAGGGAAAGTACGATTGGATACTATGGTGAAGACTAATGACGGTTTCGAAATATCTGAAGTAGATTTACAGTTACGAGGTCCGGGGGATATCGAGGGGACCCAACAAAGTGGTGTTTTAGATTTAAAGCTGGCAGATTTAACTCATGATCAGAATATACTTCAGGAAGCCAGAAATACAGTGCTTGAAATTATGGAGTCAGATCCGGAGCTGGAAAAACCTGAACACCAAATGCTAAGAAACTATTTTAAAAAACACAATACAGGAATTACTTTCGACAAAATATCCTAAAACAAAAAAGCCTGCCTTGCGGCAAGCTTTAGTCCTTTATCTATTTAGACCACCCATCTTTTAATGTTACGGTTCTGTTAAAGATTAAATGATCTTTTGTAGACTCTTTATCTATACAGAAGTAACCTTTTCTTATAAACTGATAGCGTCTGTCTGGAAATTCTTCCAGTTGTTGTTTAGCATTTGCCAGATCTGGTTCTATGTAGGCATTTTTAACAACAACTAAACTTTCCGGATTAATATAATCTTTAAAATCGCCCTCTTCAGCATCTGGTTGTTCAACTTTAAACAATCTGTCGTAAAGCCTAACTTCCGCAGTTTTGGCATGTGCTACGTTTACCCAATGCATGGTTCCCTTAGCTTTTAAACCAGATGTATCGTTTCCTGATTTTGAATCGGGAAAATATGTACAATGGATTTCTGTAACATTGCCATCCGCGTCTTTAACAAAATTATCGCATCTAACGATATACGCGAATTTTAAGCGGCACATTAGACCAGGACCCAGTCTGAAGAATTTCTTTGGTGGTTCTTCCATAAAATCTTCTCTTTCGATCCAAAGTTCTCTGCTAAATGGCACTTTTCTGGAACCCTCTCCTCCATCAACTTCCGGATTGTTTTCTCCATCCAGCCATTCAATTTCATTTTCAGGATAATTGGTAATAACCAATTTAATGGGGTCTAAAACAGCCATTCTTCTCCAGGAAGTTTTGTTAAGATCCTCCCGGATAAAAAATTCCAGTAGACTGAAATCTATAATATTTTCTCTTTTTGCTACACCAATACGGTCACAGAAATTTCTGATAGAAGCAGGGGTAAATCCTCTTCTTCTTAAACCACTGATAGTTGGCATTCTGGGGTCGTCCCAGCCGGCAACAAAATTATTATTTACCAGTTGCATGAGCTTTCTCTTGCTCATAACAGTGTAGCTCATATTTAAACGCGCAAACTCATACTGTCTTGATGGGAAAATTTCCAGTTGTTCTATCAGCCAGTTATATAGTTCTCTATGAGGAATAAATTCCAGTGTGCATATAGAATGAGTTATTTTCTCAATCGCGTCAGATTGGCCATGAGCGAAATCGTACATCGGATAGATGCACCATTTATTTCCTGTTCTGTGATGATGCACATGTCTGATCCGATAAATAATCGGATCTCTCATGTGCATATTTGGACTGGCCAGATCAATTCTGGCTCTCAGTACTTTTTCTCCATCAGCATATTTTCCGTTTTTCATCTCCTCAAAGAGTTGGAGATTTTCTTCAACGTTACGGGCTCTATATTTATTGGGGGTGCCAGGTTGTGTAGGTGTTCCTTTCCCCTGGGCGATTTCCTCTGCTGTTGAATCATCAACATAGGCCAACCCTTTTTTTATTAAAATGATTGCGAAACTATATAGCTGATCGAAGTAATCAGATGTATAAAGTTCGTTAGCCCATTGGAAACCTAACCAGTTGACATCTTCTTTAATGCTATCTACATATTCGGTATCTTCTGTAACCGGATTAGTGTCGTCAAACCGTAAATTGGTAGCACCGTTATATTTTTTTGCTAAGCCAAAATTCAGGCAGATAGACTTTGCATGGCCAATATGCAAATAGCCATTTGGTTCAGGAGGAAAACGGGTTAACACTCTACCATCGTGTTTTCCTGCGTGGATATCTTCTTCTATAATCTCTTCAATGAAATTAAGTGATCTTTCTTCGGACATTTTTACAAAATATCCTACAAAAATAACAAAAGCTTAGATATGTTTTATAAATAGGGCGAAGGCATATTTTATTTCAAACAACATTGTTATTTTTTTGTTAAAAATCGTAATAAACGAGCAAAATGTTAATATATTGATATTTTTGCAGTGATTAAATTTTAAAATCTTGCTTAAGAATGACTTCTTTTGCAACAGAAATTGGAAAATTTAAACGATTTAATTTGGAAAAACCTCAGTCACGATTCAGGCAAAAGCTAAATAATATCTTTTACGAATTATATCTTGTACACAAGTTTATAATGCGTTTTTTTAAGGAGGCTTTTTCAGCACCAGTGGAATGGAAAGAAATAATGCGTCAGTGTTACCTTTTGGGATACAGATCCTTAGGATTAATAACATTGACAGGCTTTATTACCGGCATAGTTTTTACAAAGCAGTCCCGGCCATCGTTAGCTGAATTTGGGGCTACATCATGGCTACCGTCTCTGGTTGCTATTGCTATTATAAGATCTTTGGCACCTTTGTTAACAGCGTTGATTACTGCCGGAAAAGTGGGATCTAATATTGGGGCCGAACTGGGTTCTATGAAAGTAACAGAACAGATTGATGCGATGGAGGTTTCTGGGACTAATCCGTTTAAATTCTTGGTAGTTACCAGAACGCTGGCCACAACCATAACCATCCCGATTTTAACGTTCTATACCGGACTAGTTGGAATGTTAGGGGCTTTTTTGAATGTAACTACGTTTGAAAATACAAGCTATCAGGCTTTTATTCAGTCAGCTTTCGAGTCCATAAGTTTCCTGGACATATTTTCATCAACAATTAAAGCTATTGTTTTTGGTTTTACAATAGGAATTGTTGGCTGTTATCAGGGGTATAATTCATCAAAAGGTACAGAGGGAGTAGGTAAAGCGGCAAATTCATCAGTTGTAATTGGAATGTTTTTAGTGTTTTTAGAAGAAATAGTAGGAACTCAAATAACATTTATGTTTAGAACCTAATGAAGAAAGCAATAAAACATATAGATAAAAGTTCGCCTGTAATCGCGATAAGAGACTTGCACAAATCTTTTGGAGATTATCAGGTTCTGAAAGGCGTAAACCTGGATCTTTATGATGGCGAGAATCTGGTAGTGTTAGGAAAGTCTGGAACGGGAAAATCTGTTCTTATAAAAATAATATCGGGATTACTTACTCAGGATTCAGGAACAGTAAATGTATTGGGACATGAAATGAGCCAGATTTCTCAGAAGGAACTTCGCGAATTAAGATTAAATATAGGTTTCTCATTTCAGAATAGTGCGCTTTATGATAGTATGACGGTGCGCCAAAATCTGGAATTTCCTTTGGTTAGAAATAAAAAGAACCTGACAAAGGCAGAGGTAGACCATGCTGTTGAAAGTGTTTTAGATGCTGTTAGCTTAAGTCAGACAATTAATCAGATGCCATCGGAACTTTCAGGAGGTCAACGTAAAAGAATTGGCATTGCCAGAACGTTAATATTACAACCAAAAATTATGCTTTACGATGAACCTACAGCAGGTTTGGATCCTATAACCTGCGACGAGATTAATAATCTTATTAATGAGGTCCAGGAACGATACCATACCAGTTCAATCGTAATTACTCACGATTTAACCTGTGCTAAACAGGTTGGAGACAGGGTGACTATTCTTTTGGACGGACAGTTTAAAAGAACAGGAACTTTTGAAGAAGTTTTTGACACAAAGGACGAAAGAGTGAAATCATTTTATGACTATAATTTTATTCAATAATATATGGAGAATACCGATAAAAAAAGAGGAATAACCGTAGGGCTTTTTATTTTTCTGGGTCTTGCAATCTTTCTTTTGGGTGTTTTTACACTAGGGGGGCAAAAGAAAACATTTGTGAAGACTTTTGAACTAAACGTAGTTTTTGATGATATACAGGGTTTAAAAACAGGAAACAATGTTTGGTTCTCGGGAGTGAAAATTGGGACGATAAAAAAAATCCAGTTTTATGGAACATCTCAGGTACAGGTTTTTTTAAGCATAGATGAATCTGCTCATCAGTACATTCATAGAGATGCAAAGGCCAGTATAAGTTCTGACGGTTTAATAGGTAATAAAATTGTAGTGATTGACGGAGGTAGCGTTAAGTTTCCTTTTGTTGAAGATGGCGATCAGCTTCAAGTGAATAAAACTTTATCTACCGACGATATTATGAAGACTCTACAGACAAATAATAAAAATTTAGTAGATATCACCACAGACTTTAAAGTTTTAGCAAAAAATCTGGTAGAAGGAAAAGGTACTGTAGGAGCTTTGTTAACCGATGACCAGATTGCAGCAAATTTTAAAGCTATGGTAGTGAATTTGAATAATACTACAGAGTCTGCCAATAAAATGGCTAATGAATTAAGCAGGTTTAGTAATAAGCTTAATAACGATGAAGGCTTTGTAAATAAAATAATGGCAGATACAGTGATGTTCAAAAAAATGGAAAGCTCTGTAGCAGAATTTCAAAAAATGGCACAATCTGCAGCTACTGCGACAGAAAATTTAAACAAAGCTTCTGCACAGTTAAACAACAATGACAATGCATTAGGACTACTTCTGAATGATGAAAAGACTGCAGAACAATTAAAAACAGTGGTTGGGAATTTGGAAACCAGCAGTCAAAAACTTGATGAAAATTTAAAGGCATTACAAAGTAATTTCTTGTTTAGAGGGTATTTTAAGAAAAAGGCGAAAGAAGAGGCAGCGAAATAGATTTTGAAGAAGCAAATAAAAAGAACTTACAGATTAACAAAATACGTAGTATATAGACAAACCATTGTAGATCCGGAAGATCACCTATGGACATTTGTCGGAGCATTTTTAGGGATAGGAATTATAGGTTTTGTACAAAGTTTCTATTTTTCGGAATTAGAGAATATCTTTTTAATAGGTTCCTTCGGGGCGTCGGCAGTTTTAGTTTTCGGAGCAGCCAATAGCCCGCTTGCCCAACCGAGGAATCTTATTTTTGGCCATTTTTTCTCAGCCATTATAGGTGTTTGTTGTTATAAACTTATTCCTGATACAGTTTGGCTGTCGTCTGCTCTTTCTGTGTCTCTGGCCATAGTAGCCATGCAGATAACAAAAACAATGCACCCGCCAGGAGGTGCGACAGCCTTAATAGCTAATATAGGGACACCTAAAATTAAAGAATTAGGTTTTATTTACGCGTTCTCGCCTGTATTAAGCGGAGTGCTTGTTCTCTGCATCGTAGCAATTATTGTAAATAACATACCTAAAAATAGAAATTATCCGTATAAATCATACAAAAGAAACTGATTAATAAAATACCCAATAAGTGGTATTTTATAGTTTAACTATTAGGACTAATTTTGGAGAATTAATTCTAAATAGTATGAACAAAAAATTACTTTTAACAATTATTGCCGCTTTAACAATGACCTTTGCAAAGGCCGGAAGTAAGCAGGACTCTGTTTCTGCATTTCGCGGTAAAAATATGGTAAAGCTAAATTTAACAGCATTACCATTAAATACTTATTCAGGTATCTATGAAAGGGCTATTGGGAAAAAAATAGCTGTAGGCATTGGGTACAGGCACATGCCCAAAGGAAAATTGCCAATGCTAAGTAGAATAGAAAGCTTAATTGACGATGAGGAAACGAATGCTCATTTAAGAAATTTAAAAATGGGTAGCTATTCAATAACACCAGAAATTAAATTCTATTTCGGTAAAGACGTATTTAGAGGTTTTTATATAGCCCCATTTGGGAGATATTCTGTTTACTCACTTGATTGGCCTTACGAATATGAATATGAAGAGAATGGGGCGACCAAAAAAGAAAATATATTACTTAAGGGAGATGTAAAAACCATGACAGGTGGTTTATTATTCGGAGCACAATGGAAGTTAAGTAAAAGAATCTATTTAGATTGGTTTATCATTGGTCCAAATGCAGGTTCTGTTGATGGAACTATAACAGGAACGGGAGATTTAAGTGACCCCGATAAAAGACAGGCTTTAGATGATGCTATTCAAGACTTGGCCGATTCTGATATACCTTTTGTTAAAATAGAAGGAGAAACCTCCAGTACTGGAGCAAAAATTAAATTTTCTGGCCCATGGGCAGGTCTTAGAGGTGGTATAAATTTAGGATTTCGTTTCTAAATAAGACATACAGTAATTAAAAAACCTTGATGTTTCAACATCAAGGTTTTTTTATGATTGTTTTTTGTACATCTACCAGGTTCCCGAATTTGGATTAATAAAGATACTTGACAATAAAGTATTTTATTTTACGGCTAGCTAATTATGGCTATATTTACACCTCAGAAAACTTGTACTGATGAAAAAAATCTTAATAGTTGATGATGAGGTCAATATAGGGTTATTGCTATCAAAGTTCTTAGGAAAGAATGGCTTTGAAGTAAAGACAGCATCTACGGGTGCATCTGCATTTGAGATTCTATCTAAAGAATATTTTAACCTGGTTATGTGTGATTTCAGATTGGAGGATACGGATGGTAGAGAAGTCCTAAAAAAGATAAAACATCAATACCCCCGTACCGGAGTAATCATCATTACAGGCTATTCTGATATTAAGTTAGCTGTAGAACTTATAAAGATGGGGGCTTATGATTATATCACAAAACCTCTTTACCCTGATGAAATTCTTAATACTGTTAATAAGGCAATAGAAACTCAGCAGGTTTTAAATGCAGAGTTAGAAGAAAGCAGGTCTCAGCCAATTTCCGAAACAAGACAGGAAAAGAAAAATGTCCAAATTCTGGACGATTATGTAATAGGACAAAGTACCGCGGCAAAAGACCTTATGCGGCAGATAGAATTGGTTGCTCCAACAAATTATAGCGTTATTCTTATTGGCGAAAGTGGTACAGGAAAAGAATCTGTAGCAAAAAGTATACATCAAAAAAGCAATAGAAAAGACAAACCGTTTATTGCGATGGATTGTGGCTCCCTAACAAAGGAATTGGCAGGTTCGGAATTTTTTGGACATGAAAAAGGATCTTTTACCGGAGCATTGTTTACCAAAATAGGTCATTTTGAAATGGCGAATGGAGGAACCTTATTTTTAGATGAAGTAGGGAATCTCTCTTATGAAATTCAGGCTTCGTTATTACGAACTGTGCAGGAGCGTAGAGTAAAAAGGATTGGCTCTACTAAGGAGATAGAGCTTGATGTGCGTTTGATTGTGGCTACAAATGAAAACTTGGTAGAAGCTATCTCCAGAGGCAGATTTAGAGAAGATTTATATCATAGATTTAACGAATTCGGTATTTATTTACCCCCTTTAAGAGAAAGAGGAAAAGATATCTTAATATTTGCCCAATATTTTCTTGATTTGGCAAACCAGGAGCTTAGCAAAGATGTTAAGGGGTTTAGTAAAGAGGTAGAGGAATGCTTTTTGACATACTCGTGGCCGGGAAACGTTCGCGAACTTAAAAACGTAGTACGTAGAGCAGTTTTATTAACAGAAGGAGATTATGTAGCAGAAAAAGCATTACCCTTAGAAATCTCAACCTATATTAAGTTGGCAGCTTTGGAAAATGGTGTAGAAAATTCCTCAAATGTCGCAGTAAAAGAAAAAAAGCTCGATTTAAAGAATGCAGCGTTGGAAGCAGAATACGAAACAATACTTAAAGTACTGAAAGAAGTAAACTTTAATAAGACAAAAGCGGCTAAATTATTAAAGATTGATCGTAAGACATTGTATAATAAAATGAAAGCTATCAGTTTAGAATAAATAAAAATTAGAAAGTAGCAAATCTCTTAAGAAACTTTTTTGTTTTAAAACAGTAAAAAAGAAGAGTAAAAAAAAATTATAATATTTAAATTAAAGTAATTTTATTAACATTGTACCGAATTTGAACTTTGGTATAGCGTTTGTAGAACGTTAACAAATACAAACGTATTTTAACAATTGAACTAAATGATAAAAATGAACTTAAAAAGAACATTAGCGGTAGCATCAGCATTGTCTGTAGCTACTTTGTTTGCACAAGCTCAAGAAACTACTAAAGTTTTTGGAGGAGCAAAACAGTACAGAACTTGGTCAATAGGAGTTAATGCAGGTGTAGTTACTCCAATTATTCCTTTTGGAACCAATGATTATAGCGAATGGGATTCAAACCTTGGTTATGGTTTATTCATTAAAAAACAATTGGCGCCTTCTTTCGCATTAAAATTAGATGCTCATAGAGGTGAGTTATCTGCTTCTAATAGTGCAGGTACAGCTTCTTTCTCTACAGATTTAAACTATGCAGCGTCTTTAAAGGGTGTGGTTAATGTAGGAACAATCTCTTTCCTTAAAAAACAAAATTCTTTAGGATTCTTCGTACAGGCAGGTGCTGGTTTAACCGGTTATGATCCAGGTGATGCAGCTGGAGACAGATCAGAATTATTTATTCCGGTAGGTGCTGGTGTTAACATCAGATTAGGACAAGTTGTAGCTTTAAATTTAGGTTACGATGCTAACTTCCTAGATGCAGATAACATCGAAGGAACAACAGGTTGGTTAAATGGTTCTGCTAATAAAGATAGATGGTCTTACGGTTACGCAGGTTTAGAGTTCACTTTAGGTGCTAAATCAAAACCAAGCTTACAGTGGAACAATGCGGTATCTACATTATATGATGAGCTAAAAGATCCAGCTTTAAGAAATGATGTTGAGCAATTAAAATCTCGTACATCTGCAGTAGAAGGCCAAGTTGAGAATTTGAAAAAAGATACTGATGGTGATGGTGTTGCTGATCAGTTTGATAAATGTCCAAACACTCCTTCTGGAACTAAAGTAGACGGAGCTGGTTGTCCATTAATCGTACCTCAAGCTAAGTAATAAATAAACTTTGTTTATATTAAAGCTCCGAATCTAAATTCGGAGCTTTTTTGTTTTATATAATTGCGATGTCAGTTTTTTCATTTAAGCAGCGGAATATTTTAGTGCTTATTGCCCTTATTTTATTGGCGTGCCTCATTTTGTTTAGCCTAAGGGGGTATATTACTTCTTTTTTAGGCGCAATTGTTATTTATACATTATTTAAACCCGTCTATCTGTTTCTTAATAAAAAACTACCAAATTCGTTGTCTGCTTCCTTGATTATTCTTATTTCCTTTATCATTATTATTATCCCGTTTTTTGCCTTAGGGTATATGATAATGAATAAGATTATTGAATTAAGATCGGATAACTTCCAGCTGAAAGCTATCCTGTATAGATTAGATGATTTTATGGGAATCCAACTTAATCAACCCAAGTTTCTGGATAAATATCTGGACAAACTTACCAATATAGTCCAGGAACTTTTTCCTTCATTTTTAGGAGGCGCTTTTGACGTCTTTTTAGGTGTTGTACTGATGTACTTTGTTCTATATTTCATGTTTGTACAAATGGATAAATTCGAATCTGTACTAATTAAATATGCACCATTAAGAGAATATCATGCTAAGCAATTTGGAGAAGAATTAAAAAATACAACTTATTCCAATGTCTTAGGGCAAGGGCTGATTGCTATTATACAAGGTTCGTTAGTTAGTCTTGCTTTTTTTATTGCAGGGATAAATGATGCTCTTTTTTGGGGAATAATCAGTATATTCCTGTCGTTTATGCCAGTCATTGGAGCTCCATTAGTGACGCTGCCGGCTGCCATTATTTTATATTTAAATGGAGATCATTCCAACGCCATGTTTATTGTTTTGTTTACATTGCTAGTTTTGATCAATATAGATAATGTAATTCGGTTTATTATTAATAAGCGTATGGCAGATACCCACCCTATAATTACAGTTATTGGTGTAGTAATAGGAATTCCTTTGTTTGGATTTGTAGGAATTGTCTTTGGACCACTTCTACTATTATGGTTTATGCATTTAATAGACATCTATGAAGAAGATATTAAAGCTGAAAGTAAAATCATCTAGATTTTTTATTTTTTTTGATTGTTATCAGAAACTTGGCAAGGTATTTTCTTTTACTAAGGAAAGAATATTATTAAGATTAAATTTTAAATATTATGACTGAGAACACTAAAACAGCCATCGCTCTATTAGCAGGTTTAGCTGCCGGAGCTGCATTAGGATTATTATTCGCCCCAGAAAAAGGTTCTGATACAAGAGATAAATTGTCAGATTCTTTGAAAAATCTTGGAGATAGCATCAGAGAAAAAGCAGCCGAAGAAATTGATAATCTTTCTGGTTTAAAAGATAAAATTGTAAACAATATTCGAACAAAAGTTAAACAGACTGAGGCGGAATTAGAAGAAGATATGACCGGAGTTTAATTATTCCGGCAGGCAAAATCAGTTAATCCTTTGAATATATTATGCTATGGAAGAACTATTGGAAAAAATAAAAGAATATATAGATACAAGAATTAAGTTAAGCAAATTAGTACTTATAGAAAAAGGATCATCTGTTTTTGCAGATATTATTACCACGATTATCGTAGTTTTTTTCTTAGTAATAGCATTTTTGTTCATAAGTATAGCATTAGGTTTTTATATCTCTGAACTTATAGGGAATTCTTACGGAGGATTTTTTGTTGTCGGACTCTTTTATTTTTTAGTAGCATTAATAGTTTTCCTGACGAAAGACAAGTATATAGAAAAGTCAATCGTCAATGGCATTATTAAAAAGATTTTTAAAAAGGAGGAGGTTGAATGAAAACTACTCAACGAATAAAAAATCTGCAGCAGCTACAGGCCGAAATAGAATTGCTAAGACTGAAAAAAGCAGAACAGGAGCTTTATTTTAAGGATAAAAAGGAAAGCTTTAAAGCATCTCTAAAATCTCCTTTTACCTTTATTAAAAAAATAACGGGATTACTAAAAAATAATGATAATATTCATGCAGATTGGGCTACCGCTTTGGCGCGAGTTTCGATACCCTTTTTGTTAAATAAAACTTTATTAAGAGGTAAAGGGGCTGTTTTAAAATCTATACTTACAATTCTTTCTCAAAAAGCTATTAATCCGGCAATATTTAATCAAGATAAATTGATGGGTGTTGTAGATAAAGTTTCTGATTGGGTTGGAAAAATTCTTCCCAAAAGAAGGAAAGAAGCTGTAGATTATGGTATTCCTCCCGATAGCGAAACATATTAGTGTCGGTTTTAAATAAATAATCGGTAAATGATGTGGATGTTGCAGGGGGTGCCAAACAAAAGCCGCAAAAAGATAGTTTCTCTATTTGTTTTGCGGCCTTTGTTTTAAGTATATTTTTGTTACTTACTTGTCAGCATATTTTTCAAGGAAATCTTTGTATGCTAATTTAATTCCTTCTTGCAATTCAATTGTATGTTTCCAGCCTTTACTATGAAGTTTGCTTACGTCCATTAATTTCCTTGGCGTACCGTCTGGTTTAGAGGTGTCGAATTTAATTTCTCCTTCGTATCCTATAATCTCTTTAATTAAATAGGCCAGGTCTTTAATAGTAATATCTTTTCCTGTCCCTATGTTAATCAGGTTTGGTTCATTATAGTTTTGCATCAAGTAAAAGCATGCGCTCGCTAAATCATCCGCAAATAAAAATTCTCTCATAGGTTCGCCTGTCCCCCAAATAACCACCTCTTTTGCATTAGTTACTTTTGCTTCATGAAATCTTCTAATGAGTGCAGGTAATACATGCGAATTTTTCGGATGATAATTATCATTATAACCGTAGAGGTTGGTCGGCATTACCGAAATATAATTACAACCATATTGACTACGGTATGCATCACACATTTTTATTCCGGCAATTTTAGCAATTGCATAAGGTTCGTTAGTTTCTTCCAATAGGCCTGTTAATAAATATTCTTCTTTTAAAGGCTGAGGGGCCATCTTAGGATATATACAGCTGGAACCTAAAAACATCAACTTTTTAACATCATTCAGGTAAGAACTATGAATCACATTATTCTGTATCTGTAAATTGTCATACAAAAATTCGGCCCTGTATGTATTATTCGCAACAATTCCTCCTACTTTTGCAGCAGCCAAAAAGACATATTCTGGTTTTTCTTCATTAAAAAACTGACGAACAGCTTGTTCGTTCCTTAGATCTAACTCTTTAGAAGATTTGGTTACTATATTGGTGAACCCTTCTGCTTTTAATTTTCTAAAAATTGCAGAACCCACCATTCCGTTATGTCCTGCAACATATATTTTAGCCGATTTTTCCAAAACGTTTATTCAATATTTTTTTGACCCTCAAAGTTACTATTCTTTTTTTCTTTCGGAGGATAAAAGAAATCGCGGGTACTAAAGACAAAATGTGCCAAAACCGCCTGAACAAGTTCTCCCGAACGGCTGTAATCTACTCTCAAAGATTTAATAGCGACAATCATTGTTAAGGCAAAACTTACCGTAATGTTAATAGCACCAACTAACAGAACACCTATTGCAGAATAAACCATAAGATCAACTATTGGCTTGTCTAGTAATGTATAACTGCTTAAGCCATAATTACCGGCAGAAATAGTAATATGGCGAATATCAAAAGGCAATCCTGTTAATTTTCCTATAGAATTTGCAGAGCCTAATAAAAAACCCAAAACAATATTCCCTGCTAAGTTGCCTGTGTTTTTTTCAACAAAAGCGGCAAAAGTATTTAATCTTCTTTGGCCGAGCTTTTTACTTAAATATTTATGTTCTCTTATTCGTTTGGGGATTTGATGTGTGATGATTTTGTTCTCATAATAGCCCGTTATAAGTCCAGAAAGAAAAAGGAAAAAACCGGCAATGGCGGCGTAGATAATCATTAAACTTTCGAATGGATTATTATCTTCCATAGCCGTTATAGCATATTGTCTACTAAAAAAATACTCCCCTGTAAAATGAAAATAGCCATAAGCAAAAAGGAAAGATAAGGGAACAACGACAATAAGGTTCCCAATAATAGAAGCAAATTGACTCCTAAACATTCGTATAATAGTATCGGCAGCATCATTAACGTGTATTCCCCCTTTACCATTCCCCGACAATGCATTGGCAATATAGGAAGCAGTCATTGAAGGCTGTTTAGTTGCTAACGATGAATGAGTAAGATAAATCATAACAAATGCTGCTGCATAGTTTAAACCATATAAAAATGTAGCAGGAATAAGCGGCAGGCTCTTAAAATTACCAATATAGGCTTTTATTAATACAGCTATAACTATAATGAAACCACCTTTCATTGCTGCCCATACAGCGCTGAAATATTCTTTTTTTGTTACTGCAATATATTTTTTTCCAACCGATGAAGTGTGTTCGATAATTTGGTATGCCAGTAAATCAGTATTTTCTTTTATATGAGCTCTTACCCCTTTGCTCATGTTTTCGGCATACACCAGTTTTTTAAATAACTGTACACTATAGCTTAGCTGTTTTTCACTATCATCGTTCTTTGGGTCCAGGAAGTTTAAAAGCTGCTGAAGCCTTTGTATACTTTGAGTTATTCTTAATAATAAATATACCTGAGTAATAGATGTTCCTCTGCTTTTTTGACTCTTTCTAATCCGGTCGATACTATTTAAACACTGAGTAAGTAATACCCTTACCTGTTTTAAAGACTCACTTGCCTCTGTTTTTTGATCTTGCTGGTGAGCACTGAGAAAGGTGTGCATTTCAGAACTTAAAGCTAAAAAGTCACTATGATATTTTTCTACATGGGGCATTCTTGTAGAAATTTCGGGCTCCAGACCTAAAGAGGTTATTCGGTTTGTAAGAATATGTACCGAATTAATAATAGGCATATAGAATAAATCCGGCAGAATTAAATCCAGTGATTTCGGTAGTTCAATCAGTGAAAAGAGCTCTTGCCAAACTTTGGCATCAATACCGTTTACCCAATAATGATCATTTTTATTATGAAAAACTTCCTGTAGCAAATCAGTTAACTCAGATTTATCTATTGCAGGAGGTAAAATCTTAGCGTTAAATCTGCGTCTTAATTCTCCAAAAAAATCGGTATGAGGAGAAATCCCCAACTCCGAAAAAAGCCTTATCTGATTTTTAGATTTTAATAGCGAGATGATATATCGGGAAAAAGCGCTTTGATAAACAGGGTTCGATTTTAATAAATTGGTGAGCTCTAACAAGCGTTCTTTTGCCTTGTCGCCGTTTTTAAAGTCATAAGGTCTGATAATTTTTATCAGTTCTATTAACTGTTCAGAGGAAACAGACTTCTTAAATTCGACTAGCTGATCTAATATGTTATTAAAACGAGATATCATTTGGTTGTAATATAAGGATTGAATCTTTTATTTTTGACAAAATTTTAAAATCGTGGCCAAAAGAAAATTACAGAGATTTGCAGAAATAGGTACATTCAGGAACGTAGCACAGCTGGACGAAGGTAAACCCTATAAGGGTAAATGGAAACAAGAGTTCTTTAAAAATGAAAAACCTTTAATATTAGAATTAGCCTGTGGTAAAGGTGAATACAGCGTGAATTTGGGTAGAAAATATCCTGATAAAAACTTTTTAGGCATAGATTATAAAGGAAACAGAATTTGGGTTGGTGCAAAAATGGCATTGGATGAAGGATTAGAAAATGTTGGTTTTTTACGAATTCAGATTCAGAATATTTTAGATTATTTTGAAAAGGGTGAAGTAGACGAAATATGGATTACTTTTCCAGATCCTCAAGCGCAAAGCCCTTTGGAAAGAAAGCGATTAACAAATCCTGCTTTTTTAGAGAAATACAAAACCATATTGAAAGAACCGGGAATTATGCATTTGAAAACTGATAATGACGGGTTTTTTGAATATACTTTAGAAAAGGTAGCAGAAGGTCAGTTTAATATTCAGGAACAATCTGCAGACATTTATAAAACACATCCAAACGACGAAATTCTCTCTATAAAAACACATTACGAGCGTATTTATTTGCAGAAAGGGAAAAATATCAATTACGTTAGGTTTACTTTTTCTTAAATTTAAACAATATTCAATTTTACATGAGCAAAAATACAACCAGATGTCCCTGGTGCGGAACAGACCCTTTATATACCGAATACCATGATAAAGAATGGGGAAAAGAAGTGCATGATGATAGGATATTGTTTGAATTTCTGATTCTTGAAGCGGCACAGGCGGGTTTGAGTTGGATTACTATATTAAGAAAGAGAGAAAATTATAGGCGCTTATTTGCAGATTTTGATGCTGATAAAGTAGCTGCGTTTACAGCAGAAGATATAGAAAGAATTCTGCAGGATCCGGGAATTATAAGAAATCGCTTGAAAGTTGTTTCAGCCGTAAGTAACGCCAGATTATTTCTACAGGTGCAAAAAGAATTCGGTTCCTTTGATAAATATCTGTACTCTTTTATGCCTGAAGGAAAGCCTATTATCAACCACAGAAGAAGCATGAGTGAGATTCCTGCCCGTACAGAAATTTCAGATGCTATAGCAAAAGACATGAAAAAGAGAGGCTTTAAATTCTTTGGAACTACCATCTGTTATGCGCATATGCAAGCAACGGGAATGGTTAATGATCATTTAGCAGACTGCGATTTTAAAAAATAATATCCATAAAGCTTTTTTGGCCTAAAATTTATTTAACAATTTGATATTTTAGGCGTTTAAAAAAAGAAACTATGGAATGGATAGCAAATCCGGAAATTTGGATCTCTCTTTTGACTTTAACGGTATTAGAGATAGTCCTGGGAATAGATAATATTGTATTTATTTCAATCTTAGCAGGTAAACTGCCTATCGAGCAACAAAAAAGAGCCAGAACTTTAGGATTGGCACTGGCATTAATAACACGGGTACTTTTATTACTGTCGTTAAAATGGATTATGTCGCTTACCGCCCCTTTATTTAATATCGGTGAATTTATTGGTGCCGATAGCGAAGTTTTGTTAGCGAAGCTTGCCATTTCGGGAAGAGACCTGATTCTTATTTTGGGAGGTATATTCTTAATTTACAAAAGCACATCAGAAATTCACGACAAATTGGAAGGGTCTGAGCATAATCAGGAAATCAAAAAAGTATATTCCTTTTCACAGGTTATTTTTCAGATATTACTTTTAGATATCGTTTTCTCTTTAGATTCTGTAATTACGGCTGTAGGTATGGCAGACAGACTTGGGGTAATGATAGCTGCTGTGATAATTGCTGTAATAGTCATGATGGCTTCTGCTGCTGCTATTTCCGATTTTGTTAACAGGCATCCGACTGTTAAGATGCTCGCCCTATCATTCCTTTTATTAATCGGAGTGTCACTTTTAGCCGAAGGTTTTGACCAGCACATACCAAAAGGTTATATTTATTTTGCTATGGCTTTCTCTGTTTTGGTAGAAGTATTAAATCTAAGGTCAAAAAAAGGAAAGAGCGAACCGGTTCAGCTGAAAAATCCGCAGGAGACAAAGTTGTAGCTTATAAAGTTAATTTACAAAAGGGATAGGTTATGAAGATGTTAAAAGCAAAGAAAGCAATATTATATATTTCCGTCTTTTTGATGGTAATTGGAATCTATTCCTTTAAAGCCGATTTGTTCCAGATTTCTAAAAACATAGACATTTTTGTTTCTGTTTACAAGGAGCTAAACATGAATTATGTCGATGATGTAGACCCATCCAAGTTAATGAAAACGGGCATTGGAGCTATGTTAAATGAACTAGACCCTTATACCGAATTTGTTGCCGAATCTGAAATTGAAGATTACAAAATGAAGTACGTAAGTACTCAATATGGCGGTATTGGAGCCGGAATATTGCATAGAAATGGAAAAGTATATATCGCTGATGTTTTCGAAGGATATCCTGCACAGCTAAATGATATTAGAGCTGGCGACCAGCTCGTTTCTATAAATAATCAGGAACTCAAAGGAAAAAATAACGAAGAGGTTAGTCTTCTGCTTAAAGGGGCCAAGGATACCCCTGTTTTTATTAAGCTAATGCGTGGAGACAAGATTATAGAAAAGCAAATTAAGAGAGCAGAAATTAAACAACCAAACGTAACTTATTCTGCCATGCTAGATAATCAGGTAGCATACATCAAACTAGATAAATTCCTGGAAAACTCTGCACAGGAAGTGAAAGAAGCTTTTTTGACCTTAAAGAAGAATAACCCGTCTGGTTTAATTTTGGATTTACGTTTTAACGGCGGGGGGATATTACAGGAAGCGGTTAAGATTGTTAATTTTTTTGTGGGAAAAGATGTTGAAGTTGTTTCGCAGATAGGCAGAGACCCAAGTAAAAAAATAACATACAAAACTTTTGCCAATCCGTTAGATACCGAAATTCCGTTAATAATTCTCATTAATGGGCGTTCTGCTTCAGCTTCCGAAATTGTAGCAGGATCTTTACAGGATTTAGACCGGGCTGTGGTGATTGGACAAAGGAGTTTTGGGAAAGGTCTGGTGCAGCAAACCTTCAACTTACCTTACAATACCTTGGTGAAAGTTACTGTAGCTAAATATTATACACCTTCCGGAAGATGTATCCAATCTTTGGATTATACACACCGTTTGGAAGATGGATCGGTAGAGAAAGTCGCCGACTCATTAATTACAGAATATAAAACTAAGGTAGGAAGATCTGTGTATGACGGAAGTGGAATCTATCCTGATTTTTTTGTGGATCCTTATAAGTATCATCAAATAACTCAAACTCTTCTAACGAAATATTTGTTTTTCGATTTTGCCAATCAGTACCGGAACGTCCATGCAGTTGCAGCAGAACCCAAAACATTTGCCTTGTCTGAAACAGATTACAATAGCTTCCTGAATTTTTTAAAAAATAAAGACGTTAGTTATCAAACACCTTCAGAATTGATGCTGAAAGATTTTGTGAAAGAAGCATCTGAGGATAAACGACTGGAAGACATAAAAGCAGAAATTAGTGTGCTTGAAGAAAAGTTGAAGAATATAAAAGCCAAAGATTTGACTACTTATAAGCCCGAAATTAAGCGTGTGCTCGAGGCTGAAATAATACAAAGATATTATTTTGAAAAAGGTCGAATAGTACAAGGCTTTCAGTACGATCAGGAACTTAAAAAAGCTTATGAAGTTTTGAAGAATAAAACTTTGTATGCATCTGTCTTAAGGGGAGAAGGAGGTTATAAAACAATAGGTAAGCCAGGCCCTGTTACAGCAAAGGCAGATTAGCTACCTAGTTGTCAGTTTCAGTTTTTGGTTTACCAAGACATTCAGTGATTTCAGGAAAGTTATCTGATAAGTCAAACCAGATGTGCCAATGGATAACTCAAAACTGGTAACTCGTGACAGATAACTCTTATAAATCCAAGAATATCGATTGTATTTAGAGCAACATTATTTATATTTGCGCAGTTCCCTTAAAATAAGTTTAAGACATAGAAATGAGAGTAATACAATTCAGAGAAGCGCTTCGTGAAGCAATGAACGAAGAAATGCGTAAAGACGACAAGATCTTCTTAATGGGTGAAGAAGTAGCTGAATATAATGGTGCTTATAAAGTAAGTCAAGGAATGCTTGACGAATTTGGTCCCAAAAGGATTATTGACACGCCAATCGCAGAGTTAGGCTTCGCTGGTATTGCTGTTGGTGCTGCAATGAATGGGTTACGCCCAATTGTAGAATTTATGACATTTAACTTCTCCTTAGTTGCTATTGATCAGATTATAAACGGTGCAGCTAAAATGTTATCTATGTCAGGCGGACAATTTTCTGTTCCGGCAGTTTTTCGTGGACCAACTGGTAATGCGGGGCAATTGGGAGCACAGCACTCTCAAAATTTTGAAAACTGGTATGCTAACTGCCCGGGATTGAAAGTGGTAGTGCCTTCAAACCCTTACGATGCAAAAGGCCTTTTAAAATCTTCAATAATTGATCCGGATCCGGTAATTTTTATGGAATCCGAATTAATGTACGGAGATAAGGCTGAAGTTCCTGAAGAAGAATACTATATTGAACTAGGAAAAGCCAAAGTTGTTCAGGAAGGTAAAGACGTAACCATTGTATCTTTTGGTAAAATGATGTCGAGAGCAGTACAACCAGCGGTAGAAGCTTTGGAAAAAGAAGGAATTAGTGTAGAGCTTATTGATTTAAGAACTGTAAGACCTATAGATTTTGCAACGATCTTAACTTCTGTTAAGAAAACAAATAGACTGGTAGTGGTAGAAGAAGCGTGGCCGTTGGCTTCTATTTCTTCTGAAATTGCTTTCCATGTACAAAAAAATGCATTTGATTATTTAGATGCTCCGGTATTAAGGGTAACCTGCGCAGATGTACCTCTTCCTTATGCTCCAACTTTAATAGCAGCAAGCTTACCTAATGCAGAACGTATTGTTAAAGCGGTTAAAGAAGTAATGTACGTTAAGAAATAAATACGATTATTTTATATACAGAAAAGGTTTGGGAGTTTCTCAAACCTTTTTTATTATGTGCCTTTTTGTTCTGAAATGGATCATTCATAAGTTAAATTATGATATTATAGTGCCTAATTTATTGTAGCCAGTAATGCAATTCTTCTCAAAGAAGTCCTCTTTTTACTTCTGCTAAAACACTTACCAGGGAGAGTGATTGTAATCACTTACTTTATAATAATCTGTTTTATTTTGTAGGTCATTCCATGTACAAGAAGTCTCTGCGCCGGATTTAATAAT